>NZ_JAHDJT010000061.1 GCF_023661085.1 Wolbachia pipientis | reverse complement strand
TGTCTTTTTTCTCTGTTTGGTAAATTTCTTAAATATTATAGCTTAGACTAGTTGCCTTCAAAAGCAGCTAAATTGCAGCGTTTAAAGCATAAAAACGCCAATACTAAAAATAAATACCGACTAGGGCTTCTTTTGCTTTTTTTTTCGTTTGGTAAATTTCTTAATACCTGCAGCCAAGCAACTTAAGAGCACACAAAAAATGCCAAAAATTTTCAGTTTTGGTTATGCAAAAGTCCGATGTGGGGCTCGCAGCAGATTTGTTATAGCCCAAACTCTTCATTGATTTTATCAACTATTTCTTGTGGTGGATCTTCTCCCCATCCTGAATATAGAATTTCTCCATAATCTGCAACATCCATGGAGCCAGTCCTACTTTTTGCAAGAAACATTTCTCTCTTATCCTTATCGACTAATACATAATGCCATGCTGATCTTCCGCGATCTTTACCACGCACTAAATATATGAGGTCTGATCTACTTCTTCTTGTTGCATCAGCAAAGGACCTTTCATTGACAGTTCTGCTTTTACTTTTTATGCTGCCACTTTCAGAAAAAGCTTCTTTGGATTCAGTTTTTTTGCTTGCTAGCTGAGAAATTTTTCCTCTTTCCCCTAGTGCACGCTCTTTGGTGTTTTGGGATGAATACTTACTGGAAAAACTTCCTCCTGTATCGCCAGGAGTCCTGTTTGTGAAACGCTTAGTAAATGAGTTATTATCGTTGTTCTCTGTCATAAAGATCTCCAAACTTTAGATTGTAGAATCTAAATTTTTACTACACCCTATCATACGTTAATTAAATTAATATAAATGAGAGATAATCTAGTAATTATTACAGGAATTACAGCTTCAGGTAAATCAGAATTGTGCGATAGCTTGATAGAAAAATATGGAAATGTTGACATAATAAACTGCGATTCGAAGCAGGTATATAGAGAAATTCCCATAATTACTGCTCAGCCACCAAGGCAAGAAAAATTTTATAAACTATATGGTTATGTTTCAGCAAGAGAAAATTATTCCGTAGGTTTATGGCTAGAGGATTTAAAGAGAGAAGTCAATAGTGCGCTAGAGAATTCACGAACACCTATCATCACTGGAGGAAGTGGGCTTTATATCAGCAGCTTAACCAAGGGCTTATCGTCAATTCCACAAATAAGCCAGGAAGTAAGGCAAAATGTAAGTGAACTTAGGAAAAGTTTAAGTAAAGAGGAGTTCCACAAATTAGTGTTAAGCAAAGACTCAAAAATTCAAGGTAAAATATTCATGAACGACTTGCACCGACTTTCAAGGGCACTTGAAGTTATCACTGAGACTGGCAAGTCAATTTTCGTATGGCAGGAAAATAGACAGCCTCCTTTATTCAATAATTTTAAGATATATACAATTTTGCCTAAGCGTGAGGACGTGTACCAAAAAATAAATTCTCGTTTTATTAAAATGGTTGAAAATGGAGCAATTGATGAAGTAGAAAAGCTACTTAGCATGAACCTAGCTCCACATTTGCCAGCTATGAAAGCACACGGAGTGCCAGAAATTATAAAGTACTTAAAAGGTGAACTCAATTTAGATGAAGCAATACAAATTGCTCAAACAAACACAAGGCATTATGCGAAACGTCAATACACTTGGTTTAAAAATCAATTTCCAAATGCTGAAGTGATTGATTGTGCAAATGAGCTGACAGGGATTGAGATGTTTTAACTGTTAACACCACGTTTGTTACTAAGAGGGTCCACATCTGGGTCTTTTACACTGCTGTTCACTTCCAATTGGTCGTCTAAATCATGTTCTATTTCTACTTCAAACTTAAATCCTAACTTCTCGCAGAACCTGTAGAAATACTCTTTAAGAATATCAAATAAGTTTTTATCGCTAGCTTTGTAATCTCTCAATTTTCGAGGGACAGTAAGTGATAATTTGCCATTTTTATATGTTACACCATCTTTCCCATCTTGAGACTCAAGTGTGAATTCCAGCGAGCCTTGTAAGTTACATATAATTGCTTCTTTATGATTATCATTCTTCACTGAGGATACCAAACCCTGGTCCATTACAGGTACTTCCATATGAGACCTTAATTCTACACAATTTTGGCTCTTACAGCTAATATTTACTGTTTTTTGAGTAAGAGCTAGCAGAGAAAGCTTAGACTGGGCAAACGCTGGACAAAATATGTCAGTAGTCAAAGCACCTTCATATCCTGCTTGATTACAATTGGTAACCAGTTCCTCTAAGATAGGGTCGCTTGGGACTTGAGCTTCAGCATATTCAAATAGCTCTATAAAAACTTGTTTTGCAAAAGGACGATAATTCTTTTCTCCATTTTCGTTGTTTTCAATCAAGCTAGCGTGTTTTGCATATAATTGATTGATAAAGTTTTGATCTATATCTTTTTTATTAATAATAAAATTCATTCTAGGAAGATCTCTAAATGTTACGCCACCGCGATTGATATCCTCTTCTTCAGTTGTTGCCCTAGCTCTTAAAGCTCTATAATCAAACTTTTCTGCCTTAGCTTTTAGCGTAACTACTGGATTTTTCTTTTCTTCTGATGTAGAGCTACTCATTACTAATGTTTTGATATAAACTATCAATAATATAATAATACACAAAAATAGTTAATAAATCAATAAAAATATTTAATTATTAAGTTACATAACAGTAAATGTAACTAGCCAATGATTCAAAAAACCGTATAATGTGGGAAAACTTAGCCAGCGTAACACAAGATTCGCTACTTTTACGTTCACTAACTCAGCGCGCTTACTTACAAGCAAAATTTCTTGGATGCCAGCTACTTGGATGATGCTAGACTGCCAGACTGAATCTTCATCTAATATGCTAAAATATACATATTATTAATAACCTTATGCTATAATAGCTATTTTAGCATGGTAATATAAAATAAGGAAATAACTATTTTTATACTAACCGTAAAAAATTAATGCTGAACTTTATTTCAAAAAGTAAATAATTTACTAACACTCGTGCACAAATTTCAAATAGATTGTGCACGAATGTAGTACTATAAATTGGACGTGTTATATTAAGGCTTACCTCACTATTAAAGCTATCGGTCAGGTTAGATTAAAAACCTAATCTGACCGGTTTCCTGTAACCCCCTAACCCTGATACAATTATATGATAATTAGTTTAATTAGTGGTTAATACATGCAAATTGATTTTATTTATTCATTGAGATAGTATAAACTATATTGACTTAAATTGTCGTGCAACCTTATAAATTTTCGCTGTTATTTCTGCTATCTATATTAGTAATTGTAGCACTAAAGTTACCTGAGAATTTGGATACCACATTGAATTGGTCTTATCCTGTTCTAAATTTTGATTTATCTTTTCGCACCATATTGATATCTTTTTTATTAGCTGCATTTCTAATTGTTCTCCCAGCAAAAAATTTAAGCTTTTCGGAAATGCTATCTTTTTTTGCTTATACTATCAGTTCATTGTGTGCAATATTATCTAAGCAGATATTGTTGGCTGTGATATTCTGTGAATTAATGGCCATCAGCGCATCTTTTATTATCGCAGCCGGCAGCAAAGATAATGGACCTGCAGTAAGGTATGCTTGTGTACACTTTTTTGTTGGGGTTATACTAACAGCAGGGTTAGCAACTCAAAGTTCTAATCTAATAATCATAGGCCTATTAATAAATTGCGCCTGTTTTCCTTTTTCATTCTGGGTTGTTGATACATATCCTGCTGCATCATTACACGGTGCATCATACCTTTCCCTATTTACTACCAAGGTTTCTTTTTTAGTAGCACTCCTGCATACTTACAACCTTTGGCAAGATTATGCTGAAATATTAGCATTCTTGGGCACTATCACTGCTATTTATGGTATTATATTTTCTTCCCTTGAACAAAACATCCGTAGGTTTTTAGCCTACAATGTTGTAGGGCAAATGGGCATACTAATTATGACAGGGAGCTTGCTTAGCCGCTTGGAAAATGCTGTACCACTACTTGCTCTCAACATAATTTTTTCCATTGCTTACCAACTATTGCTCATTGCTGTTGCCAACACGATTATCTTGCGGACAAAAGTGGTAAGCTTTAATAGAGCAAGCAAATTCATGTCAGTGGAAGGAATATATGCTTTGATCGCAATACTCACAATGGCTGCATTTCCTGGGACTGCCGGATTTATTAGCAAATCATATATTGCAGCTGAAATTAAAATGAATGGTACTGATTTGGAATTGTACGAAAGCTTACACAAAATTCTGAATTTATTGCTTTATTTAAGCGTGGGACTTAAGTTTCTTTACTACATATTTATTGCCAAAAGCAAGTCGAAACCTTCAGCAGAGGAAGGGGGTGGAATAGCAATGGTTATTTTAGCATTTTTATGCGTGATTGTTGGCAATCCTTACTTACCTATTTACAACAAACCTGCGATTTTTAATCTTGCGTATAACACACAAAATATCTGGTCGCAATTTAGTTCATTACTATGTGCTACCTTGTTGTTTATCCCCTTACGCAAGTTATTTTTGCCGAGAATAAATTTTAAAATGGATATCGACTGGATTTTCAGAGCTCTCATACCCTACGTTGTTTCACTGTTCAATAAATTAGTTTCCAAAATGAGAAAGATGTCTGCTAGTGCACTGCAAAACTTGACTAATTTGCTTGTCAGTCTATACTCTAATAATACTGCTAAACTTAAAGAAGTGCTAAGTTATAACTCAGTGAGTTTCGTCTCAGCTTCTTCTCTTTTTTTGATGAGTGTTCTACTAGTACTGTTATGTTTAAGTCATTGACCGAGAGTTTAAATTCTGTATTCAACAAGCTCAGGGGAAAGTCAATCATTTCCGAAGATGACTTCAGCCTTGCTATGCGTGAAATACGTATAGCCTTAATTGAAGCTGATGTTTCGCTTGAAGTTGCAAAAAAATTCATCAATGACATTAAAGATAAGGTCATAGGGGAAAAAGTCATAAAAAGTGTTTCTCCAGCGCAAATGATAATCAAGATTGTGCAGGATAATTTGGTTGCAATTCTTGGACCAGAAAAAAGTGAATTGAATCTCGCGGTTAAACCTCCTGCTATAATTATGATGGTGGGCTTGCAAGGTGCAGGTAAAACAACCACCTCAGGAAAGCTTGCCTTAAAGCTAAAAAAACAAAAGAAAAAAGTAAAGCTTGCCTCCTTGGATATTTACAGGCCGGCTGCCCAGAAACAGCTTGAGGTACTCGGTAAGCAAATAGACGTACAAACCTTACCTATAGCGATGGATGAAAAGCCTATTGCGATTACAAAAAGGGCAATGGCAGCAGCAAAGAACGATAACTATGATGTATTGATACTAGATACCGCGGGTAGGCTTCATATCGACGAAAATATGATGAATGAGTTGAAAGCGGTGAAAGAAATAGCCTCACCTGCAGAAGTTATTTTAGTAGCCGATGCGATGATCGGCCAGGATGCAGTGAACATTGCTAAATCATTCAATGAGACAATAGGTGTGACTGGCATTATTCTCACTCGTATTGATGGCGATGCACGTGGTGGTGCTGCTCTCTCTATGAAAATGACAACCAACTGCCCAATTAAATTCATTGCTTGTGGTGAAAAGCTAAGTGACCTCGATGACTTTTACCCAGATAGAATCGCAAAAAGGATACTTGATATGGGTGATGTCGTCTCGTTGGTTGAAAGAGCTGCCGAGATTGTTGGTCAGGAAGAAATCGATAAACTGCAAAAGAAAGTAAAAAAAGGTAAATTTGACCTGAATGATTTGGTAGGAATGCTAAAAACTCTGAATAAAATGGATGGCATCAGCAATATAATAAAGTTTATTCCAAGCTCGTTTACAAAAAAGCTAAGTAGCGGAGTGCCAGATGATAGCAAAGTGAAAAAATATATAGCTATCATAAATTCGATGACTGAAAAAGAAAGGCGAAATCCAGATATTCTAAATGGCAAGAGGAGGCTTAGAATTGCAAAAGGCTCTGGAACGAGTGTACCAGATGTTAATCTCTTAGTTAAGCAATATAACCAAATGAGCGCGATGGTAAACAAGTTCAGCAAAGTTGACCACAGCAAACTCAAAGAATCTGATTTGATGGATATGCTAAGCAGAAAGTAGAGAGTTTGGTCCCAAAAAATGTGAGAAAAACACCATCAAGGAAGGAATTGTGGAGCTGTACATCTTAGAAACCCCACTATTTTACATATAACTATAATACAGTTTGAAGTAAAAAATCTACTTAAATAGTCAATTGACTTTTTGCGCTGGTATGTTAGAAATTTTATACTTTCTGTGCTAATGTATCAGAAATTTTGTACTTTGGCGGGCGTAGCTCAGTTGGTAGAGCATCAGTTTGTGGTACTGAATGTCGCCAGTTCGATCCTGGTCGCTCGCCCCACTAAAATTTTTTGCTTTACAGAAATATAAGCGTTGGTAGGCTTTATATATACTTATACTGATCTCTGCTATACAAAGGACGGAAGACAACAGTGGAGAAAAAGCCATGGCGTCATTCAATAAAAAAAACTACTTGACAACCTTCGCCAATACCCTTATCATAGTACTGAAGCTATTATTTATCTTCAGTCTGTGCAGATTAAACGACGAAAGTATCACGGTTGGCGTCTTATGTTTAATTTTTTGCACTATGTGCACCTCATGTCTTTATAAACTTTCAAGGGTTTTACCTAATATAAGCTAAAACGCGCTTGTTAAAGCGTTTAAGACAATAAAAAACGCCAATTTAAAAGATAGATAGTGAATAACTAGCTAGCGGGGTTTCTTTTGCCTTTTGTCTGCTTAGTAAATTTCTTAACGTTTAAAATTAGATCAGTTGCGGTTTAAAAGTAGCTATAGCTAACCAAAGTAAGATTTCCCCGAGTGCTGAAAGACAAAATCAATAGCCGCATTAATATTGGGCCAAAAGCTTGGCAGCACTTTTCTTATGGCATGCTTAATGGCAAACCAGAATTTCTCAATCGGATTTAAATCCGGTGAGTATGGCGGCAAGAACAAAATTTAACATTTTCTATCAAATTTTTCGTTCTTGCAGATTTGTGAAAGCTTGCATTATCGAGAACAATAGTCTGCCCAGGTTTTAATATAGGAACAAGTATATTTTCTACATAAGCATCAAAAATCTCGCTGTTGCAGTAGCCCTCAATTACCCAGGGTGCTTTAACTTTTCCTTCATTTAGGGCTATGCTTACCCTCTTTCTTTTAAACCCTGGTTATAACCTCTTGCCTTTTTGAGACCACCCATGTCCATAAAATCTGTTGTCTTCTACTCCAGACTCATCTATGAATATCAAGTTTCCTTTTTCTATTCCTTCTATTTTTTTTTATGAACTCCTTGCGTTTCTCTTCATTCCTTTCCTGATAAAGAAAAGTTTTTTTTATATGTATAGTTTAATTTTTTTAGATAATTATAGTTTTTCTATCAATTTTGAACATCTTGCTTACTTCTTCCATAGTCATTTTTTTCTCGTCAACCACTTTTAAAACTCGTTCCCTCAGGTCCTCACTATATGGCTTTGGCATCATTCTACCTTAATTAAAGCAGTATTATACCTTTTTACACTCCTTTGAGGAAACCTTATTTCGGTTAGCTATAGGACGACATCTCTTAAACTGTTTTAGTTATAAATATTAAGAAATTTACCAAACGAGAAAAAAAAGCAAAAGAAGCCCCGTGGTG
>NZ_JAHDJT010000060.1 GCF_023661085.1 Wolbachia pipientis | reverse complement strand
GGAGAGGCTGTTGGAAAAGTGCTGAATGGACTAACTCGCTGGCTGCCTACTCTACCATACTTATGGCAACCTCTTACCTCCGTTCAAATGGTTTTTCAATATCACTTAGTTTCATTTCTATATAAGCTGGCCTCCCGTGGTTACATTGTCCCGAATATGGTGTTTTTTCCATTTGCCTCAGCAGTTCATTCATTTCCTCCAATTTCATTTTTCTGCCAGCTCTAATTGATCCATAACAAGCGATAGTGGCCAATATTTTGTTCACTTTGTCTTCTATTGGCAGTGTATCTTCTATTTCCGTTAATCTATCAACTATATTTATCAGCATCTCTTTTACGTCTATTGTGCCCAAAATCGCAGGGATTTCCCTTACTACGAGCCTATTTTCTGATTTGATTTCAATGTCAAAACCCATTTCGAAAAGCTTATTTTTATAAATTTCAACCATCTCCATTCCAGCTTGGTTTTTGATTTCAACCGCTTCAGGAAGCAGTAATTTTTGTCTTTTTATACTTGATTTTTGTTTTAAGCATTCGTATACTAGCCTCTCATGGGCTGCATGCTGATCAACTATAATCAATTTGCCTCTAGCCTCAGCAATAATATAAGTATTGTAGATCTGGCAGCGTGCAAACCCGAGCGGATGGCTTTCTATCAAATCAATTTGTTCTCTTTCTAGAACTATAGTCTCCTCTTGTGATGGGGATTTTTGCATACCAGTGTAATCAAACGATTTTGACTGTTCCGACAGGCTTTTTACTCTTTCACTTGGAAAAGCAAATTCTTTCATCAGTTGATTTTCTGAAGGATTTGGCCTTCTTTCATAAAATTCTTTCCGATTTTCCGCTTCTTTGCTTTTTCCACTATCAATAAGCTCATCACTCCCTTTGCCAACATCACTCGTTGCAAAGCTGCCTATTCTCGTTGACAATGCCTTAATTAGCCCTCTTGTCACTATTTCATATATTAGTCTCTTATTTTGAAATCTTACTTCTGATTTATTTGGGTGTACATTTACATCTACTTGATCATATGGCACCTCCAAATGCAACGCTGCAAAGGGATACCTATCGTTTGGAACAAAATCATGATATGCATACCGAACCGCACCAACAAGTAGATTGTCTTTTATTGGCCTTCCATTCACGAATGTATAAATCATATCAGACTTACCTCGATTGATGGTCGGTTTGCAGACGTGTCCTGTCAGTTTGATGTCGCCCTCTTCTTCATTAACCTCCAGAGAATTATTTTGAAATTCTTTTTCTATCTCACATAGTCTACTGAACAACGAGGTTTGCTTGGCGTATTTCAAGAGCTTTTTATTACCTGAAGTGAGGGTAAACCCTATACGATAGTTAATCATTGCTAGGTTATTTACAATATCAACGATGCTTTGAGTTTCTGCTCTTTCGGTTTTTAGAAATTTTAGCCTATTTGGAGTGGCAAAAAACAAATCTCGTACTTCAATATATGTGCCTTGTGATAAAGAG
This sequence comes from Wolbachia pipientis, assembly GCF_023661085.1. GTDB lineage: Bacteria > Pseudomonadota > Alphaproteobacteria > Rickettsiales > Anaplasmataceae > Wolbachia. The sequence goes on along the minus strand of NZ_JAHDJT010000060.1, from coordinate 6,212 downwards.
TAAGGCATAATTTCCCCCACTTTTTCTCCGCCCTCATACCTTATAGACCACGCTTCACTTGCTCCTCCTGCTCTAGACGATAACTTTATCCTACTCACTGCTGCTATCGAAGGCAGCGCTTCTCCTCTAAAGCCAAGATGCTTGATTTCTACTAATTCACTATCGCTTAATTTTGAAGTAGCATGACGCATAAATGCAAGTTCTAGATCATTCTTTTCTACTCCACTTCCATCATCTATCACAGTGATAAGATTGCACCCACCACTCTCTATTTTGATCTCTATTTCTGAACTTTCAGCATCTATTGCATTTTCAACTAATTCCTTCACTACGCTTGCTGGTCTCTCAATTACTTCTCCCGCTGCTATACGGTTTATAGTTTTTGTATCTAAAAGAATTATTGCCATAAATTTACCATGGACCCGGTTTTTCCTTTACTCCTTTGGTCTGTTTCTCTCTCCATTTTTTTAACCTACTTGCAATTTCATTGTTAGAAATTGACAATATAGACGCGGCGGTAATGGCAGCATTATATGCTCCACTTTCTCCTATGGACATTGTTGCAACCGGTATACCTTTTGGCATTTGCACTATAGACAATAGACTATCCAGCCCGTTTAGTTGCTTACTATGTACAGGAACACCGATAACAGGTAAATAAGTAAGCGACGCAACCATACCAGGTAAATGAGCTGCTCCCCCTGCACCAGCTATAATAACCTTAAAACCTTTTTCTTGTGCAGATTTAGCAAAATTGAATAGTCTTTCTGGTGTTCTATGTGCAGATATTATAAATATATCATGCGAAATCCCTAGCTCTTTTAACATATTAACAGCATGAGACATAGTGCTATAATCCGATTCACTTCCCATAATTACAGCGACATCTTTTCTTATTCCTGCCATATTCAACATAATTTGATTTACTAACTAAATAGTGTTTCAGCTAAAAAGCAACAAATATTTGAGTTACATTATGAATATAATATATAGCATTCTCATTAAACAGAGATTTGAACAAATATCTATTTTAAGATATAGAGATATAAACTTCTTATGTAATATGAATTTACAAAATGACTATTTTAGCCTTGCAGCTGCCATTCTTCTTGCTATAAATAATTTTTTTAGGTAAAACAATTATTAAGATTAAAATAAATTTGTTACAAATATTAACGCATGATCAATTTAAAGCTTTATATATTAATATCTATAATTATTTAGTACAAGCTATATGATATTAATACTTTGAGATATCAAATTTATGTTGTAATGTCTTACAAAGTTTTTGATAGTGGGTGTAAAAAGATTATGGAAATAATAATGTCATTAGACAACGGTTCATGTTTTGTAGAAATAAAAAAGAAGCTACTTAGCATAATCAGCGAATTTATAAGAACAAAGTGTTGGACCCAAGCTCGTGCAGCAGAAGAACTAGGTGTTGATCAGCCGAAGATATCGCAAATTAAAAATGGCAAAACAGATGGTTTCTCCCTAGAGCGATTGTTAGGATTCCTCAAAAAATTAGGTTTTGGAATAACAATTATAATAACAGAAAACCAAGCAGTAAAATTTGAAGAAGAAAAGGCAAAACATGAAGCTGAGTCTCAATAGAGAAGTTGACATTTTGTTTTTTTATGATACAGTATAAAACTTATTAAGGTAGTATTTTATGGCTGAATCTGTTATAGAAAAATGCACAGAGCGGGTGAATAACCGTTTTAAATTAGCTCTATTGGCGAGTCAGAGGACACATGACTCGAATACAGGGGCAAGTAGCCCAATTGAGGCAGCTAAGTTTAAAGGTCATAAGAATACCATCATTTCTTTATACGAAATAGCAGAAAGACAAGTAGATACTCATGAATTATTTAGCCTTTTGGTAAGCAGATGCAAAGAGTATATGAAAGGAAATGTGAGTAATGCTTACAGCAGTAATACAAGTAAGCTAGAAAAACTACTAAATTTTTCTGATGACCAGTTCAACATAGATTCCGATATGGATCAAGAAAGTGTTAATATTCAGGATGATGAGGTAGAAACCGAAATAGACGATCAAGACAGTGAGGAAATAGATGATGAAGTAGATAATGAAGAGTAGATCGAGCAGAGTACTACTGAAGTTTGTAATTTATAGATGATCTACGTTACTGTTTATATACTGCTGCTTTGTATTAGTGTAATGCTATGCCGTGTAGTGTCCAAGCTGAGTGATATTTACGACAAGGTGCTAGCATTTAACAATTTTTCGACACAAGTAGCTTTACTCATAACAGCAATGTCGATTGTTCTGAACAATTTCTTTTTGCTTGATATAGCACTTTTGTATGCTAGTATTAGTTTTGTATCAACTATAGCACTAATGAGGTTAATGTTGCTTTGATAATTTATGATAGGACCTATTTTCATATTCTTAGGTATTTGTTTAGTAATCATTTCAACCATAGGAACAATCAGATTTCCTGATTTTTATACTAGGTTACATGCAGTAGGTATAATAGATTCCAGCGGTGCGATGTTATTGTTGATTGGTCTTGCTCTGCAAAATGAATTTTCAATTAATACTGTTAAAATAATGCTATTGATCCTTATAGTATGGATAGCTAACTCAACTAACAGCTATATTTTAGCGTGCACTTATTATAAAAGTAAGGGAAAAACTAAAGAAGGTTAAGATGCTAGAAATATTGAATGTAACATTACTCTTTCTATTACTTACAGTTACAGTTTTTATAGTTCTTTCAAAACACTTAGTTGTAAGTAGCGTTCTAATGTGTGCATTTAGTTCACTCATTGCACTTATGTATTTAATTATGAACGCACCTGATGTTGCAATTACTGAAGCTTCAGTTGGTGCAGGGCTCAGTACAGTTTTTATGTTTGCTGCGCTTTCTTTGATAAAAAACCATAAAGTAAATTTATCTCACAACCCTACAACACTTTTTTTTATTTTATTTTTGACTGTATTCTTATCACACTTTATAACTCAACTGCCGGATTTTGGCAGCCATGACGCTCCAATCCACTTGCATGTTGCTCCTTATTATATAGAAAATACTGAAAAAGTTGCTGGTATTCCTAATATAGTGACGGCTATTTTAGCAAGCTTTCGTGGTTATGATACATTTGGGGAAACTATAGTAGTCTTTACTGCCGCACTTTGTATAACATTAACATTAAAAGAAGAAAAAGAAAATGATTAAAGATCCGGTATTAAATGCAGTAACATTTTTAATGGTGCCTTTTATTATCCTATTTGCCTTATATATACAATTTCATGGCGACTACACTCCAGGTGGGGGATTCCAAGCCGGAATAATTATTGCTTCCGGAATAATACTATATTCAATGTTATTTGGTATATCCGTAACTTTAAAAGCAATACCCTATTCTGTAATTAAACTTGCTAATATGCTAGGCATTTTAATCTACGGAGGAACGGGTATTGTAACAGTTTTATTTGGCAAAAGTTTTTTATCTTATGGTATATTATTAACCAACAACGTTGCTAGTCAAAAATTTGGCATTTTCCTGGTGGAACTGGGCGTAGCGCTTACTGTCTTCTCCTCCATGTTGATCATATATGTAAGCTTTGCTCGTATAAAAAGACAATGACTTTATATAATTATACAACTATTATTATATTAATGATGCTGGGCTTGTATACTATCATAAATGATAAAAATCTAATCAAGAAAATGATAGGGGTAAGCGTTTTCCAAGCATCTGTTCTGCTATTTTATATATTTTTAGGATATATAAAAAGCTCTTTGCCTCCTATACTAGTTTCAAGTTTTTATTTATATAGCAATCCTATACCGCATGTTTTAATGCTCACTGCCATAGTAGTTGGAATTGCAACATTTTCAGTTGGATTGTCTATAGCAATAAAAATAGAAGAAAAATATGGAATAATTGATCAAGACCAACATATGTGAATTAACAGTATCTTAAACTATATGAAGTAACAGGTAGCTACAAGCTAAAAATTAAACTATAGGCTTGCTTGTTGTAAGCTTATTTACTAATAAGGGATAAAATTTTAAATATAAAGGTAATGATGTCAACTATTAATAATGCAGAGGGTAAGAAAAAAATCATAAGGGATCTAGTGACCAAAAGTATAAGAAAGGGTGGTTTTATTACTCTTGATGATATAAATGATAAACTGTCAGATGAAAATTTCTCATCTGACTTCATAGATGATACTATATCTATATTACAAGATTCTGGAATTAATGTACTTGAGAGCAGCGAAGATGAGGAAGACACTTCTGCTAACAATGATGATAGCAAACTCGATGACGATGATACATTGTCAAATGCTGCCACAACTTTAGTACAAAACGACGATCCGGTAAGAGTTTATCTACAAGACATGAGCTCCGTAAAGCTTCTATCAAGGGCAGATGAAATCGAGATAGCAAAAAAAATTGAATCTGAAAAGCATAACATGCTGCGTGCAATAATCGAAACATCAGTAACACTGAAAATGATAAAAGCATGGCGTGATGATTTGAGTAGTGGAGCTCTCTTACTGAGAGAAATTATAGACCTAGATGCAATTTACAGTTCTGATTTTAATACAATACCTAAAAAGGATAGCGAAGAAAGTGCCGAAGACTTTGAGGATTCTGAAAATGCCAAAGATAATGAACACTGCGAAGATGATGAAGCAAGTAATAAAAAGGGTGATGACGAGCAAGAAAGTGGTAACGAAGATATAAACTCAGCAAGTTTAAATGTTTCTATTCTTGAAATGGAAAGCGACTTATTGCCCAAGGTTATAGTTGCACTAGATGAGATAATTACTTTAGCAAATGAAGCATTGACACTAAGGAAAAATTCCCCTAGCGAGTCAGGATATGAAGATTTATATAATCAAATATGGTTTATAGCGTTACAAATCAAATTAAGTGATGCTGCTGTCACTCAAATTATACAAAAACTCTATAATATAAACAAGTCTATAATGCTTGAGGAAGCCAATCTTATTTCTGAGGCTAGAAAATATGATATTGACAGGGAAAGTTTCTACAAAGTTTATAATGAAGTGCTTTTAAAGCGTGAATTGGAGGAGACAAGTTTTTTAAAGACCAATGAAAATGAATCTTCTCTTACAGAAGAATTAAAAATCAAATGTACAAGGTTTATAGAAGGTAACTCTGAGTGTATAGCCCGCTCTGTGAATAATGTTAAGCAATATATACAAGAAGATAACGTGCAGGAATTTAAGGAGCTAATCAAAAGGATACAAAAGCATGAACGAGAAGTCTCCGAAGCAAAGCAGGAAATGATTAAAGCTAATTTAAGGTTAGTAGTCTCCATCGCTAAAAAATATTCAAACAGAGGTCTTGCTCTGCTTGATTTGATACAAGAGGGCAATATTGGTCTTATGAAAGCCGTGGATAAATTTGATTACAAACGCGGATACAAGTTTTCAACTTACGGAACTTGGTGGGTAAGGCAATCAATCACCAGAGCAATACCTGAACAGTCTAAAGTAGTTAGAATACCGGTTCATATGGTAGAAATTATCAGCAAAATCAATAGGACACTAAGAAAGTTAACTCATGAGATGGAAAGAGAGCCTACATTAGAGGAATTGAGTACGGAACTTGGGATGCCTCTAGAAAGAATACGCAAAGTTATGAAAATAGCAAGAGATCCTGTAAGTCTTGAAGCTCCAACGGGAAAAGATGATAACAGTACCTTTGGTGATTGCATAGAAGACAAACGAGTCTCAAAGCCAGAAGATGCTGCAATACTTGCTGACTTGCGTGGTATTACAACCAATGTTCTTGCAACTTTAACGCCAAAGGAAGAAAGGATTCTCAGAATGCGCTTTGGTCTTGGTAAAGATGGAAAAGAACATACCTTAGAAGAAGTAGGAAGAATCTTTAACGTAACACGCGAGAGAATTAGGCAAATAGAAGCAAAAGCACTACGTAAATTAAAACATCCAAGCCGTGCTAGAAAACTTAGAGGATTCTTCTGAGGAAATGCGTCAAATTAAACCAACTTGCGTTATTGGGAGGGGGCAAATAGAATGGCATGATAAATTGGCTCAAACCTGTAATTATAAGCAAGAAGCGCTAGACTTCTTGCATAACTATATAACACACTTTTGACAGAGCATTGGTGTTCAATGGAAACAAAAAAAACTACTTGACAACCTTCACCGTTACCCTTATTATAACAATAAGGGTATT
>NZ_JAHDJT010000005.1 GCF_023661085.1 Wolbachia pipientis | reverse complement strand
AAATAGAGAGTGGAATAACTAGCTACCTCGGGGTTTTATTGTCTTTTTTCTCTATTTGGTAAACTTCTTAAATATTATAGCTTAGACTAGTTGCGCTTAAAAGCAGCTAAATTGCAGCGTTTAAGACATAAAAACGCCAATACTGAAAATAAATACTGACCAGGGCTTCTTTTGCCTTTTTCTCGCTTGGTAAATTTCTTAAATATTTATAACTCGAGTGACACCGACAACCGTCATTTTGCTACGTGTTAGCGGCTAGAACACTGCAGCGGTATAACGCGCCTTTCCTTGATCAGCTATATGAGAATGGTTAAATTAACTCTGGAATAGTGTGAATAATGACGTTGTCGTGCTCTGTTAGGTAAAACTCACTGTCTGCACCTGTTACCTGATATTCTTTATCAATTTCAGCGGAAGTATAGGAGCGGCATTTCGTTTCTTCATGGTAATTGCAATGCTTAAACATGTCATTTTGATCAAAATAGCCGAATTCATCGACTAATGTAGCCATTTTTTTGCCTTTTCCATTATGTGTTAACTCAAACACAGCAGCCGCATATTTATCTGAACCTGGTTCAGCAGGTCCTTTTTTAATAAAGAATAATGGTTGATGGCTAATTAACTCACTGAGATTAGGATTATATTCTTTTTTTGCATGACTTAAACTTATAAATTTATACTCATCTGGAACTCTTGAATACTCTGGGTCATATTTTTTATACTCAAAAAATTCATTACCAAGTACATTACAAAAGGTTAATTTATAGTCACTATCGCCAAAACCACTGCCTAATCTCACAACTTTTAAGTAATGGAACTCTTCGGGAATAACCACTTTCTTTCTTGTAACATGATTATGCACGACCAACTGATCATTGAGCGTGTAGTAACCTATTTTTGGTAAGGTAGCTATAGTTTTATCATTTAAGACAATATTTGCTTCATAGACATCATCCAGTAATTTTTCTCCTTTTTGCAAAGCAAAGTTTTGCTGTGCATTGTTATCACCTTTATCTCCCTTTGGTCCCTGCACACCATCTTTACCAGGCTTACCCTCTAGACCTGGCTCACCCTGCTCACCTTTTGGACCTTTTGTCTTCCCGGGATTTTCTCTTAACTTTTTTGCTACTCCTTCCTGTAAAATAGGATTATTTACTAAGATTTCTTTACCTTTATCATCTTTTGCTTCTAGAACTGCTTGTCCTAATTCATTTGCTTTGTTAGTGATTAATTCTTGAGCTATAGCATCGACTGGTGGGCTTTCTCCATCTTTACCAGAATCTCCTTTTACAGTAGTTTGAAAGGTTTCGTCTTTCTTCAATTTAATTGCTACTGCATCTCTTAACCCTTGATTACCTGCTACAGATTTCCGTAGATCTTCATTCTTTGCAACTTCAGTTACTAGCGTATTTCTATTATCATCGTTCATTAGTTGAGCAGCTACTCCTTGCTGCAAAGCCTGATTATTCGCTAGGATTTCCCTATCATCATGCTTTACATTCAGAATAGCTTGTCCTAACTCGGTCGCCTTGGTAGTGATTAATTCTTGAGCTACAGCATCAACTGGTGGGCTTTCTCCATTTTTACTAGGGTCTCCTTTTACGCTATCCCTAAAGCCTTTATCAGATTTTAGTAAATCTCTCACTTCTCCTTTAAACTGCGTATCTCTATTTAGCAGAGATTTTACAGCACTTGATATTTTATACCTCTTATTGCTATTAGTAGTCAATTCTTCCGCAACTTCTTCAGGACTAGCATCTTCACCTTTTCCACCCGGAGGACCTTGTGGGCCTCTTTCACCCTTTACACTTTTTATAAATTCTGGGTCACTTTTTAGTAAATCTTTTACACTATTTTTAAAACTCTCATCTGTTGCAATTTTTTGAATAGTACTTGTTTTATTAATCCAACAACTTAATTGCCTTGTATCTGAATATAGGCTATTATCAACATTAACTTCAGGTAGAACCTCTCTAAGTTCAGGCAGAACTTCCCTTATATTTGAATGTTCAAGTAGCTCTGATCTTAAATGGGTATTAAAATTTTTTTTATCAATACTGTCAATTCCAATTGCATGTTCCCCTAACATATCAATAGGATTTCCATTAAAGTCAGCAAAATAAGCTAAAAGCTCATTTTCTTTCTTTTCAATCGCTATATAACTATTTGGCCTACTTGGTTTATATTCATAGAAACCTTCACTCTTAGGCACTCTATATGTGAAAGCTTCACTGTTGTAAGCGACAAAAACAGGATCTAATTCACAAATCTTCCTTCCTTCGTATGTAATTCTTGGTGTATAACATTCAAAGTCTTCTGTAGCAGAAGATACCTTTTCTCCTTTTATTAATTTAATTTCCTTATTGTAGTAGTCTTTTAAGTTAAGATTCTTATTAAGTATCAATGATCTAGGCAAAATAATATGTGTACCGTTACTGGTATCGGATAAAGAGATTCGGTATTCACAGTTATCATCAAGTACTACTTCGGCTTTGGTATTATTGAAGTCAAAATCGCGTTTAAGCATGCGTTCGCTTGTACAGGAGTGGTGAGTATTATCACTGATCCAACATAGAACTTTGTCTTTATTTTGATCCTGTATATCTTTATAGATGCTACATGTTCCAAAGTTAGTATAACAGAATTCAATTTCACTATTGCCATTTAGGGGCTTGAGCTTTATTCTTTTTAGGTCCAGATTATCATTAGATACTAGTTTTTGACTTTCTTCTATACTAAAAATGTACTTCGTCATCCTTTCTACAATTGGATTTTACTGTGAACAAACATTCTTGAGTCATAGGCTTACCAAATAACAATTAAAAAAAAGCTAATCAACTATTAGATATACTGTAACTCAATGAACCTAAAAGAATCAGCGTAGCTACCAAAATTGTTTTGATCTACGTCAGTTATCCAAGTTTGGCATTGAATACTCAATACTTCCTCTATCAACACCCTCCTGTAATGCTCATCCAGATGAGACATTATATCATCAAGGAGAAGAAGCGGTGCCTTATTGTGGTGAATACACCTTGCTTTTACACTGGATAAGATGATAGAAAGTAGCAATAACTTTTGTTCTCCAGTAGAGCACAAATTTATTGGTATATCTCTTCCTTGGTAAAAAACCTGAAATTTATCATTGTTCACACAAAAGGTTACTCTACCGGTTAACGAGTCTTTTTCTCTATTTTCCTCTAAACGATTCTGAAAATATTCTGCAGTATCGCTTGAAGTTAGCTGGCTGCTGAGTTTTAGACTCGCTTTTGGAAAAAACTCAGTGGACTGGTTATCAATTGTATCTTGCAGTGTTGTTAAAACAGATAGCCGCATACGTAATATATTAACTGCGTTAACAGCCATAACATTTTCAAGGCTAGAAAGCCAGTTCTCGTCCAAAATGTTCTCCCTCAGCAGTTTACTCCGCTCGTGTTTGGCTTTCCTATATTTCATGTAGCAGTAAGTGTAATTTTCTTTAAACAATGAAACTATGCGGTCTAAAAATTTTAACCTATCACTTGGAGAACTAAGAAGGATGTAGTCCATTTGCGGAATTAGCCATATCACATTGGATATTCTATACAGCGATGAATAACCTGATTGCATTTTCCCATCAATTTGTATTAGTTTCTTATTAAAGTTCTTTGCAATACCGATTGAATTGAAATCTACTCCATTAAAGAAACCGTAGTGCACTGTCCAATTTTCATTACTGAATTTGTTTTGCATCTCACTAGCTTTTGCTTTTTTCATTCCATTGCTCTTAGCAAGCAACGAAATCGCTTCAAGTATATTAGTTTTACCTACACCATTCTTGCCAGTTACCACAACTGAATTGTCACTTGAGTCCAGTTCAAAACTTGAATGGTTACGAAAATTATGTAATTGCAACTTTTTTATGTAGCAATGGGTAGCCATTAGCCTAGATGTTTTTTTAATTTATATTCTCCTTACTTCCTCTAGAACCTCATCAACATGCCCGCTAACTTTTACATTTTTCCAGATCTTTACTATTTTACCTTTTTTATCTATTAAAAAAGTAGTGCGTTCTACTCCCATATACTTTTTACCAAACATGCTCTTTTCTACCCAAACACCATATTTTTCTAGCATTTCAGCATTTTCATCAGAAACTAGATAAAATGGTAGAGAATATTTTGCTTTGAAGTTAGCGTGGCACTTAACACTATCTCTTGATACACCGATTATCACTGTATCAAGGGAAGAAAAGTCATTTATTTTATCTCTAAAGCCTTTTGCCTCCATAGTGCAACCTGGAGTGTCATCTTTAGGATAAAAATAAAGAACTATATTTTTTTTATCAAAAAAATCACTCAATGATAAATTTTCACCGGAATCTGTTGGTAAGCTAAAATCAAGAGCATTATTTCCTACTGCTAATTCCATATCCCGCTCCGTTAATAATACTTGTATGGTAATATATTATAGTCAGAGCTTCTAAGAACTCCAGTTAAAAATCAATTAAATCCTCACATGTTTGCTCTTCATAGAAGAAGTTTAATGTTATCGTAGTACCAAGTTTTGCTTCACTTTTAATATCGAAAGTTCCACCCATTAGCTCTACTAGTTTTTTGCTGAGTGGCAACCCGATACCCGTACCTTCGTTTCTATATCCTGAGTCTGCTTGGCCAAAGACAGACATGACTTTATATATGTCTTGCTGCATTATTCCTATTCCATTATCATGGAACTCAATAGTCAATAAGTTTTTTTCTATATTCTCTTTAATCACCATTCTTATTAGGCCGTCTTTGGGGGTAAATTTGATTGAATTTGATAATAAGTTTATTATAACTTGTTTCATCCTCTTTGGATCTGCGATAACTAATAACTGTTTATTGGGTATTTCCTTTTTTAAACTAATTCCAGTTTCTTTTAATTTGGGCGATAGCATATTCAAACATGAATCTATTATTTTATTCAGGTTAAACTTCACTTTTTCTACTGTTAAACTGCTTGCTTCAGCTTTTGAAAAATCGAGCACGTCGTTAATTAAAGCAAGTAAATGTGTCCCTGCATTATATATATCATCTGCATACTCCTTGTATTGAGAATGATCCATCGAACCTAAAGTTTCATTTTTGATCAACTCTGCAAATCCAATAATAGCATTAAGTGGCGTGCGCAGCTCATGTGTAACGCTTGCAAAAAACTTTAGCTTGTTTGCATTTTCTTGCTCTAAAGCCTCTTTCATCTGTTGTAATTCGATATTAGTTTTATGTTGCTTAGCTAGCACTTGGGTATTGGAAAAGTGCAAATAAAGCATTATTAGTATTAAAATTACTAATAATAAGCCCACGAACGTTAAAAATAGGCTATATACCATAACATAAGAGTTATTGTGGTTTTGAATGATCTTTAAAAAAAATGATGGCTTAATGTCACCTTCATGAAATATAGGAAAAATAGAAACTAGTTTATTTCCTGTAGTATAAAATATTTCTTGGTTGTTTAGTAGCCTATCGATTTCATCATCTGTAAGTAATTGTTCATAATCATGATCTTGGGTGTTAAAGTGACTGAACATTATTCTACTATTTTGATCATATAGTATTAAGCTCAAGTTCTTCACTTCGCTAACTGATTGTAATAATTCAGCACGTAGCCTTATCAGCTGGTTTATGTAATCAAAGTTCTTGTATTTAATGTGGTGCTTTTCTATTAGTAAGTAGTGATACTTTTTTATTATGCTGTTTTCCAGTACATTTTTTAAGCCTATACTTGAGTCACGGTAAGAAGAGAGAAAGTTATTCCTTAGTGAGTAATTACAATATATCACGCTAAATAAAATCACAAAAATTGATGAGAATAATGCGATAACTTTTGCGTATCTATTTTTCTTTAGTATAGAAAGTGTTAATTTACTTAGTTTATACATACCCTTCTCATTGTGAAATAACGACTTTTATGTTATTAATTAAAATTTAGCATACCATACTTTTATGACAATTTCTCCTATCTTGCCAGTTTATTCTCCTATTGATATAAATTTTTCTTATGGCAAAGGTGTTTATCTGTATGATGTTAATGGCAAGCGTTACATAGATTTTCACTCTGGAATAGCCGTTAGCAGCTTAGGTCATGCCAACTCGCAATTAATTAGCGCTCTTAAACTGCAAGGGGAAAAGTTATGGCATGTATCAAATACCTATAATATACCTGCTGCTAACAACTTTGCAAAAAAACTAAAGGACAACAGCTTTGCTGATACTGTATTTTTCACAAATTCTGGATCAGAAGCAGTAGAGTGTGGGCTTAAGATTGCTAGAGCCTATCAAAACGGAAAAGGCAGTAAAAATCGCCATAGAATTTTAACATTTCATGGTGCATTTCATGGAAGAACATTTTTAACTTGTGCTACAAACGATAGACAGAAATTTTCTGAACTACTGAATCCTTATATTGATTGGTGTGATAATGTCGAGCCCAATATTGAGAGCGTAAGAAAAGCAATCCCTAATAGTATAGGCGTTATATTGATAGAACCAATACAGGGACAAGGTGGCATTAAAGTAATGGATGAAGTCTTCATAAAAGAGCTAAGGAAGCTGTGCGATGAAAACGACATATTGCTATTTTTTGACTGTATACAGTGTGGTGCTGGGAGAACAGGAAAATTATTTGCATATGAACATATGGGAGTGGAGCCTGACATATGCGCTCTTGCAAAAGGAATAGGGGGAGGGTTCCCGCTAGGGGCTTGTCTTGCAACTGAAAAGGCTGCTAAGTACATGAAAGTTGGCATGCACGGTTCCACTTTTGGTGGCAATCCACTTGCAACTTCGGTAGGCAATGCTGTGGTTGATGAATTACTCAGCTCCGGCTTTTTGGAGAATGTTGAAGTTAGAGGCAAGTATTTAAAAAATAAATTAGAAGGTCTGGCAAGTAAATTCCCAATGATAGAAAAGGTAAGAGGAAAGGGGCTAATGCTTGGGATAAAAGTGAAAATGGATAGCCAAAAGTTTGCAGAAGAGCTAAGTTATCGTGGTTTACTCACTGTTGGAGTAACATCAGATAATGTTGTAAGAATTTTGCCTCCACTCATCATCACTGAAAAGGAAATCGACGAAGGCATTAAGATCCTGACTCAATATTTATCTGATGCCAATTCCCACTGCACAAGGGACGGGTAGACAGCATATTAGGTAAGAAAGTGTACTAGACAAAACTCTATTCAAATTGCACTTTTACTGCCACAACCTCCATGAACCACATAGTTAAAATGATATATCAGTGATTTTATATCGACAACCTCCTACTATTCCATACTCAACATGAACTAAATTCACTTTAGAGTTGGGAGCTTTAGGCTTTCTTGATTGTTCCACTTTTGTATCAGAGTCATAGCCAGAATCATAACCTGACTCGTATTTCTGCCTTATTCTTTCTACATTAGCACCGGAAGTTTTTCTAGTATTATCCTGTAGTTCTTCTTTTCGACCTGTTGTTGTATTAGCTTCTGATTTATGTTTATTTATTTTTTCTTCCCACTGATTTTTTCTATCTTTTACTAGCCCATGATAAGTGCCAGAATTAGCTTTTATAGATTTTGCTTTCCTTTCTGATCTTTTTGCAGCAAGATCCACTGTAGCGTATATAGGTTCTTGCTTTGATGAATCAATCGGTTTTTTCTGTGTTTTACACTCTTCTGCACTAACGTAGAGTGGGTTCTCACGCTTTCTAACATCAGAGATTTCTGCATATATAGGTTCTTGCTGTGTTGCACACTTTTCTATACTGGAATAACCACTATCAAGTGAATTGTCATCCCTTCTAAAATGATCTATTTCCTCGTAAATGTGTTCATCACCTTGCTCCTTTGCACCTTGTTTTGCCGCAAGACCTACTGTAGCATATATGTGTGGTGAATCAATTGGTTTTCTCTGTGCTCTAAGCTCTTTTATGCTAGAGTAGCGACTACTTAGTGAATCATCATCTCCAAAACCATCTACTTTTTCATAAGTGTGCCTGTCATTATATACAGGTTGTGTTTCAGTGTTCTTGGCAGGTATTTCTTCATAAATAGGCTCTGATTGCAAGGAGTGTCCTACATTTCCCTTTATCGATGAAGCATGTCTTCCTTCTATATCCATGCTGTCTGTACTGCAATACTTAGAGCCTTTCACCAATAAAAATTGTACTATAGGGTGAGAGCTTATTTCCTCTGGCAAGTTTTTTGATGGATTCACTGATAAACCTTTTGAGGTAGCTAGCCTTTCCACAGCGTGCGTTATAGCATTTTTGTTGTTTTTATCTAGCGAGTTGACATCAGCTCCTGCGTTGACAAGTAATTCTACTATATCAGAATTGAGATTTTCTATAGCAACCACAAGTGCATCGTTTAAGTGTTGGTTGTCCTCCCTACTGTGGGAAGGTTCCTTTTTTCTAGCAAACGAGAAGAGTTTACCCAATGTATCAAAGAAATCTAGAGTAAACTTCACAACTCTCTTGTTGTTGTATTTAGTAGCTTGAACTAATAAGTTGCTTTTGATACCCATTGATTATACCTCACTGTTCATGGACTCTAGAAATATGTTACCTTACAGTGATTGACTTTTTCTTAAATTCGATGGCGTTTTGGTAGGTTGTACAGCCAGATTAGGTTTTATGTTCAAAACAAACGAGGTCCAGGCAACTAAAATAGGGCACAAACTTTCATGAAATGTGCCTGTGGAGTTTTATAAATTTTAGTCTTGCTTCCACCTTACGTATAGGTATTTCTTCGCTTATGTTTTTTGAGTTCACGGCCATGTTCAGCAGCTTTAAGTAGAATGTTGCAGCATTTTTGAAATCTGAAAGCTTATCTAGAGTAACAGCTAGGTTATAGACATAAAAAATATTGTTTTGATCAAGAGAAGTTGCAGCTATCATGTACTCCTTAGCTTTTGCATAGTCCTCCTTTTTTATATAGATTAGACCTAGATTTGCCAGTAAAGGAGCACAGTTTTTGTGTATATCATACAACTTCAACATTTCACTTAACGCCAGGTCAGGGTTGTATTGTGAAATTATCGTCAGAAAATTCTCTAATATATAAGAGTTACTAGGGTATTCTTTTAATAGTCTTGTGTAGATCTCTATAGCCTTTTCGTATTCTTTGTTGGCGTAATAAATGTTTCCCAGTCCGATCAGAGCACTTTTATGATAAGGAAATTTTACAATGACTTGGTTAAGGAAAGAAATGGCTGCCTCATTATCTCCAGATTCAAAGGAATCTTTTGCTTTTTTTAAAATGGAGTGTGTGCTAAAGTGCTTGCCAGAATTCTGTGCAACTTTGATATTAAACTTATCACTTTTTTTCTCAATAACGTCAAAGTCCTTATATTTTTCATCAGCTTTTATGTATTTAGCAACGTTATCAAAGACTTTTCGTATCTCCAAATCCTCATTAGCATGAGCAGTGGGGAAACTTAGTAAAACTATAGAATAAATTAATATGCAGATAAATACAGCTCTCGGTATTGTAGCGTTAGAGCCACGGATTGATATCATTCCTGCACGTAACCAGCAAATCTTACTTTCCTGAGTTATGTACAACATAGCATAGATTTATAAATACTGACTTAGCTATCTCATATAATAATAAAGATAGTATTAATTAGAGGCAAACATATATATTTACCCCATTTTGCAGCATGTGCGCAATTAAACTTAACACGGGAGTATAAGCGGCAATCTGCTAGCTAATTTTGTACAGCCCTATTGCAATTCAATCAATTGGCGTATAAGCTTTAAATAAAGCCTATGAAAAAAATGGAAGCTTGTTATTCGTTCGACGATATACTACTCTTGCCAGCCCATTCTAATATATTACCTTGTGATGCAGATACGAAAACTTATTTAACAAATAGCATAGAGCTCAATATCCCTCTCATATCTTCCGCAATGGATACTGTTACTGAATCAGACTTTGCAATAGCTATTGCCCAACATGGTGGAGTAGGTTGCATACATAAAAATCTATCAATAGATGAGCAAGTTTCGGAAGTCAGAAGGGTAAAAAAATATGAAAGTTGGATCGTGTATAATCCAATTACGATTTCTCCAGATAAAACAGTTGCGGAAGCGATTTCATTAATGAAAGAGCACAATTATTCTGGCATTCCTGTGGTTGATCAATTTAAGTTAGTGGGAATTTTAACTAACCGGGATGTGAGGTTTATTGAAGACCGGAACATGGGTGTAAAAGTTTCTGAAGTGATGACAAAAGACAAGCTAATTACAGTGCGGGAGCAGGAAGTGAATAGTGCCTCAGCAATGAAATTGTTACATGAAAATAGAATAGAGAAGCTTTTGGTCGTAGATGAAAATTCTTGTTGTATAGGACTAATTACGGTTAAAGACATTGAAAAATACAATAGATATCCCAATTCATGTAAAGACAGTAAAGGGCGGCTCAGAGTTGCTGCTGCAGTTGGCACTGGCAAAAAGGATGGCATAGAAAGATGCGAAGCTTTAATTGGAGAAGAAATTGATGTGATTGTCGTGGATACCGCTCACGGTCATTCCGAAAATGTTATCAGCACCATTAGAGAAATAAAAGCGATGTACCCAAACACGCAGCTAGTAGGTGGCAACATTGCCACAAAAGAGGCTGCTGAAGCATTGATTGACGCAGGCGTTGATGCAGTGAAGGTTGGCATAGGGCCTGGATCAATCTGCACAACTAGGATAGTTACAGGTGTTGGTGTACCACAATTTTCCGCAATTCAAAATGTTGCAGAAGTGTGTAAAGCAAGAAAAGTAAGATTGATTGCTGATGGTGGGATAAAATACTCAGGAGATGTTGCAAAAGCTGTCGCAGCCGGCGCTGATTCTGTGATGATTGGTTCACTTTTTGCGGGCACTGACGAAAGTCCAGGCGAGATCATCATGTACAAGGGCAGAGCATACAAAGGTTATCGAGGAATGGGGTCTATCAGTGCAATGAAACGAGGTTCAGCGAGCCGTTATTTTCAAGATAAAGACTCAAAACTAAAATTAGTTCCACAAGGAGTAGAAGGAAGAGTTCCATTTAAAGGTCCAGCTTCAGGGGTAATCCATCAATTAATTGGTGGGTTGCAGGCTGCAATGGGGTATACTGGTAATAGAAGTATAGAAGAGATGAAGAAAAACTGCAAATTCGTTACTATTACTGCATCTGGACTCAGAGAGAGTCATGCTCATGATATAATTATTACGCAAGAAGCTCCAAATTACGCTTATCAAGCATCCAACTTACCAGTTGATCCAGAGTAGATCCTTTTCAATGTCATCCAAGTAGCCTCTCCTTCTCCCGCCGTCCCAGTAGCTGACACTGAGATCTAAGATACTACTTTAGTAATAAATATTTAGGAAATTTACTAAACGGAGAAAAAGGCAAAGAAATCCCGAGTGGCGAGTTTTGATTCTATGATACTGTAAATTGGCGCTATAATAATTTACTGACGCTTAGTTCAAGCGCGATTTGGCTGAATGTAGAAAAAATGAAAAAGACATGCAGCCGCTATAATTTGATACAATCCGCCAAAAAATACCCTGAGTTTTTTACTGAATTTTGTCATTGAGCCTGCAGATCAAAAACAAGTTTTGAGTCAGAAACACCCTTAGTGTTATAGTAATGAAATTGTTGGAATTTGTCAAGCAGTTTTTTTCGTTTCTATGGCTAGTGCATGCACTGCCTGAGCTTAGACCCAAGCATCCTAACGCGCAGATATTTTGATCCCACCGGTATATAGATTGGCGTGGCTTTTTCCAGTATAAAGCAATGCAAGTCCAATATTGTCTACGCTAGAGCGCAGTTCGCCTATTTCTTCATTGTTCTCATTTGTTACTTTGGTACCGATATTTGGAAGTGCACTGTTTCCCTCAACAAGGTAAAGTTTTCTTCTGAACGTTTCTTGCCTGCTCATTCGATTTACAACTTCCTGGCCTATATAACACCCCTTATTGAAGCTTATTCCGTTGACCTTATCGATTAAATACTGCAGCGGAAACGATGAATTCTGCACCATATCCCTTGCTCCATCTGGAACGAGGTTTTGAATTCTAACTTTTTCGTACTGAGTAAAATCTCCGGCTGGCTGCTTTATTTCGCCCTTATGTATGATCCTCATTCCCAAAGATTTGTGCCTTGGATCTTGAAAAATAATTTGTGACTCATTACATTCTGTTGACTTAGTATCAAACAAAACCCCAACCTTATACAATGAACTAACGTCTTTAGTCTTCACTCTCAGGTAAGTTTTAAGCAAATCTAGTTTTTCAATTATTTGCTGCAAGTGCACATTTTCGCATTCCAAAAGGATGTATTTACCGTATCTAATCAGAAAAAAATCGTATAAGTACTTTCCCTGAGGGCTAAGCAGCAAAGAGTAAATAGCTTTTTGACTATCTAGCTTATTAATATCATTTGTTATAATACCCTGCAGGAAATCCCTCGCGTCTGGCCTGTATAAAACTATTACACCACGGCTTTGCAATGGTATATAACTCATACAATTTCTGTCAATAAACCTAAATTTTACTATATAATATTAGGTACACTTCGTCTTCTTATATTTTACAAGCCTCAGCCCTTGAAATCCAGCTTACAAGTACATATATAAGCTTATAGGTTAATTTGTTGATGAGGAAAACAAATGTCAAGTATAAACTTAAGTGTATTGGATGATAGCGTTTTGATTAAGCCTATCAGTGAAGAAAAACAAGGTGGAATTGTGCTTCCATCGAGTGCTGAAAAGAAGCCTACTAAAGGTGAAGTTATAGCAACTGGTGAAGGTTCACGCAATTCAAGTGGTGAACGCATAGCTTTAACTGTAAAAACCGGTGACAAAGTTTTTTATCGGCAATGGGCTGGTACGGAGATAGAGCACGGCGATGAAAAGTTTATAGTGATGAAAGAGTCCGATATACTTGCTATCATTAAGTAGCAGCTTTTACTTTTACTAAACTAAAACAAAGCACAAAATAGTGCATTATAAGTGATTTTATTATAGTTTTCTAAATTTTTTATTAACAAGAGGTGATAAAAATGACTAATATAGTAGTGTCAGGCGAGCAGTTGCAAGAAGCTTTTCGTGAAGTTGCAGCAGTAGTAGATTCAACAGTAGCAGTAACTGCAGGGCCTAGAGGAAAAACAGTAGGGATTAACAAGCCCTATGGAGCACCAGAAATTACAAAAGATGGTTATAAGGTAATGAAGGGTATCAAGCCTGAAAAACCATTAAATGCTGCAATAACAAGTATCTTTGCTCAAAGCTGTTCTCAATGTAATGATAAAGTTGGTGATGGTACAACAACGTGCTCAATACTAACTAGCAACATGATAATGGAGGCTTCAAAATCAATTGCTGCTGGAAATGATCGTGTTAGCATTAAAAATGGAATGCAGAAGGCAAAAGATGTAGTATTAAAGGAAATTGCATCGATGTCTCGCACAATTTCTTTGGAGAAGGTAGATGAAGTAGCGCAAGTTGCTATCATTTCTGCAAATGGTGATAGAGATATTGGTAGTAGCATTGCTGATGCCGTTAAAAAGGTCGGAAAAGAAGGTGTGATCACTGTTGAAGAAAGTAAGGGTTCAAAAGAATTAGAAGTTGAACTTACTACTGGTATGCAGTTTGATCGCGGTTATCTTTCTCCGTACTTTATTACGAACAATGAAAAAATGATTGTGGAGCTTGATGATCCATATCTCTTAATTACAGAGAAAAAACTGAATATTATCCAACCTCTACTTCCTATTCTTGAAGCCGTTGTTAAGTCTGGTAGACCTTTACTTATTATTGCAGAGGATATTGAAGGTGAAGCACTAAGTACTTTGGTTATCAACAAACTGCGTGGTGGTTTAAAAGTCGCTGCGGTAAAAGCTCCAGGCTTTGGTGACAGAAGAAAAGAGATGCTTGAAGATATAGCAACTTTAACAGGTGCTAAGTACGTCATAAAAGACGAACTTGGAATCAAGATGGAAGATCTCTCTCTTGAAGATCTTGGTACCGCTAAAAATGTTAAAATCACTAAAGACAATACCACAATTGTCAGTGAAAATAGCGATTCTGACAGAGTGAAAGCTAGGATCGAACAGATCAAATCGCAAATTGAAACTTCAACTTCCGATTACGATAAGGAAAAGCTAAGGGAACGTTTAGCAAAATTATCGGGTGGCGTTGCTGTACTTAAAGTTGGTGGAGCAACTGAAGTAGAAGTTAAAGAGCGTAGAGATAGAGTTGAGGATGCACTGCATGCAACAAGAGCTGCAATCGAAGAAGGTATAGTTCCAGGTGGTGGAGCTGCACTTCTTTACACTTCATCTGTTCTTGATAAGCTAAAAGGTGGAAGCGATGAAGAACAGATAGGTATAAATATTATTAAGAAAGTCCTCAGTGCTCCTATCAAGAGATTAGTCAAAAATGCTGGTCTTGAGTCTGCTGTTATAATTGATCATTTGATTAAACAGAATGATAAAGAGCTTATATACAACGTTGAAGCTATGAATTATGCTAACGCATTTACTGCAGGTGTTATTGACCCGGCGAAGGTGGTCCGTATTGCTTTTGAAACAGCGATATCTGTTGCAAGCGTACTGATTACTACTGAATCTATGATAGTTGATGTACCAAACAAGGATGAAAGCGCTTCATCTCCTATGGGTGCAGGCGGCATGGGTGGAATGAATGGATTCTAAGTAAATGAAACCTTGGGGCAAGAAATTCACTTGCTCCACGGTATCTTCTCTTTAAAGATCTCATATTTTACTGTGTGCTAAAGGTAATGCGTGCAGTGCTTTTTACAAAAAGACACTACTTTTTATTTTCCTTATCCTTCTCATTTCTTTATACTACGGTTATCTAATAACAAAAGGCAGCGCAGAAGCCCACTAGGGTGGGTATCTCTACATTAGTACAATATTATATTAATAAATAATTTATATAATATTGTTTATTATAATAGCTAAAATCTAAATTTTTTCCTTTATATATAGGGTAGAACTGCCTTTATGAAAATACATGCACATTTAATATTGTTTTTGCTTTTTTTTTGCACTCAACTTCATGCTGACGAAGAAGTTGCAAAATTTGATTTGCTTATTGGTAAGGTAAATGAAGCAAACCTTACCCTTGAAGGTGCAATAAAGGTTACAATAAGGCCAGGTTGGCATATATATTATAAGGACCCTGGAGATTTTGGTCTTCCCACTTCTTTTGATTGCAAGGGCAACACATCAAATATAGATATTTATTGGCCTACTCCAAAAGAACATAAAGACAAAATAGGAAGAGTGACATTTGTCAGTAACGTATACAAGGATATGGTATTATTTCCCTTCAAAATGAGCGTGTTTCCAAGCCGAGGGTATATTGACCTTAACTTTCGTATAAATTATGCGATATGTAAAGATAGGTGCATCCCTAAAAAGGCTGAAATAAAAATCAAGCAACCACTGAAGAACTTTGTAGACTTTGATGCCAGTAAACTCATAAACGAGTGGTATGAAAAATAGGGTTTGGCAGACTGTTAGCTTATATAGCGTTTGTAGTGTGACTTCTCATGAACAATAAGTTAGGTATTTTCAATTTTTTTTGTATACTTAAATCAAAACGCTTACCTTCAGCACGTAGATGGATATAGTAAAGTTTGCTTTATTACTGCCAACAATATTACTTATACTAATCGCCGGTGTTTATCTATCAGTTAAACTAAAATGGCTACAGATATTTAGATTGCCGTACGCTCTTTCACTCATTGGGGCCAAGAGAGGGGAAAATAAATTTTCTTCTATAGCCGCACTATTTACAATTTTAGGGGGAAATTTAGGAGTAGGAAATATTTCAGGAACTGCTGTTGCTCTAAAAACTGGGGGACCTGGCTCTATTTTATGGATGGCAATAATTGTTGTTATCACTTCTGCAATAAAATATGTCACTTGTTATCTGAGTATAAAAAACAGAAAGAAAAAAAATGGAAGGTTTATAGGTGGTCCTATAGCCTACATGGCTGATGCATTTAACTCTAGAAAAGCCACAATTGCGTTTCTAGTCATTATGATGATAGTCTCGATAACCGTTGGTAACCTTGTTCAGGTAAATTCTCTGTCAATACCACTTGACATGATAGATGTACCTGTGATTACTGGTGGAATCACAATGGCCATAATATTTTTTATTGTTGCAGCTCTCAGCTTAAAAAAAATTAAAATTTTCATATCAGCTACGATACCGATAATGACGGTGAGTTACCTAACGCTTTGTGGTATTATATTATTTAAGTTTAGCGAAAATATTCTTCCTTCTCTAAAGCTAATAACAAGCGGCTTTTTTACAACTGACAGCTTTAGCTTTGGTTTATCTCTAGGTTTAATTGTGGAGATGTTGACTATTATTCAAGTAGGAACCCTGCGAGGTATCTTCGCAACAGATATAGGGCTTGGCCTTGAAGGCATCGTGCACTCTTCAATTGTTCCTAAGAAAAACAACAATAAATTTATCATTGAACAGAGCCTAATCACAATAATATCACCTTTCATAGTTGTATTCGTAGTATTTATTACAACGATGGTACTGCTTGTCACAGATTCTTGGATCACTGATTTAGAGAGCACTAACATGTGCATCTTTGCTTTTAGAAAAGCTATGAATTGGCATTATATTGACTACTTAATCATGGCTATAATGTTTTGTTTTGCCTTTACTACTATTTTTACTTGGTTCTTTTGCTCAAAACAGACAATACGCTATATGTCTATGAATGACAAATACACTAAAGTCTGGATTGTAATTTTTACCGCAATCATTCCACTTGGCGCGATAAGTAAAGTCCAGTTACTATGGGATGTTGCTGATATTTCGATCGCCGCTTTGCTGTTTATTAACATACTCGCTATACTCAAGCTAGCTTATCAAGATCCAGAAGTTTTTACTATGAGCAGCAGATATTTAAAATTGGACATGTCAGCCAAATTGCCGTCTGATACCAAATCCCAATGATATTTTTTTTGGCAAATTAAAAAGTTTCCTTACGATTAGAGGTTTAGCGAATTTATCTTGCTTGATAACGAAAATTGATATAACCTTTATGCTTAAGAAATTTACTAAACGAGAAAAAAAGGCAAAAGAAGCCCTGGTTACTGTCTGTTGTCAGTATCGGTGTTTTTATGTCTTAAACGCTGCAATTTAGCTGCTTTTAAGCGCAACTAGTCTAA
>NZ_JAHDJT010000059.1 GCF_023661085.1 Wolbachia pipientis | reverse complement strand
ATATGCTAAGTTTTTTTCTCATTTAATCTGCACAGACTGAAGATAAATAATAGCTCCAGCCTCATTATAAAGGTAACGGTGAAAGTTGTCAAGTAGTTTTTTAGTTCTGTTTCTATGGCTAAAAAATCTAAATTCAGCCAGTTGCGCATAGTTGGTGACAGCTTAGAAAGCAGACTCTTAGCTCAAAATTATACCTAAAAAAATAACTTGATTGTGTATGCTAATATGTGTACATGCTAAATTTATTATTGGTCTCATTAAAGGAGGGTTATTATGAATACAAGCATATGGAAGTGGAGAAACACAGCGCACATAACAAAAATGGGCATTGAAGGTACAGTTGCACTTGCGTCTTTAGCGGCAGCAATAACAACGGTATTAATTGCTACTAATATAGTTGCTGTACCTGAGTCTTTGGCGTTTATTAGCACAATTGTTAATCCCATTGGAATTACAGCGCTATTTATTGCTGCCATATATTTCACTATACTAGCCATTTCTTCATATCAGCAAATGCACAAGAATGAAGAAATAGGTGAAGCTGGGACATCAGCTGCAAATGCTAAAGTGACTAAAGAAGTAGAGGAGCTAATTCAGAGCAAAATTGAAGCAAAAACCAAAGGTTTAGTTACTGAAGAAGCACTAGAAACTGCGCTGAAAGCAAAAGCTAACAAGAAGTATGTTGATGATCAACTAGTTGAAAAAGCTGATGCATCTGCACTGAGAACAAAAGCTGACAAGACTGCCTTGGAGGGAGTTCAAGAAAGCATTACAAATTTAACTAATAATTTGGGCGAGAAACTGAATTCAAGTGATCTCAAAGAAAAAGTTAAGACTGTTTTAAAAAATCCTGAGGTTACTGCATTGCTTAAAGAAGCAATATCTCAAGAAGCCTAATTTAAATGGTACAAGAGGTAGATTTTCTACCTCTTTCTTTATATTCAAGCATATAAAGCTATTATAATCTATCCCAAACCTCGACTATATCCTCATCAAAGTCTATTACTTCTGCTTTTTTGAATCGGTAGCAGTTGTTGATAGATTGAATTCCTAAGTCTCCTACAAAAGGAATCGCATCATTACCTAGAATTTTACCGCTGCGGCAGATTATCAGCCTGTCGATTAAATTGTACTTCAGTAGTTCTGTGATTAGCGTTCCTCCACCTTCAACTAATAACCTTGTTATGCCAACCTCTGAAACAAGTTTTGATGCCATGTCTTTTAGGCAGACTTTGCCTGCACTGTTTGAATTAGCCACTAGATAGTTAATGTTTTTTATTTTTCTCTCTACTTCTTTATTTGTAATCACCCAAGTTGTTACTTTGTCTGCGGTCTTTGCAATATTGTGCTCTTCTTTCAATTTTCCCTGGCTATCTATAATTAGTCTTATGGGTAACCTATCTTCAAGTTTTGGCAATCTGCAAGTCAAAAGTAGATCATCATTAATGAGGGTTTTACTGCCAATCATAATTGCATCATATTTTACTCTAAGCTCATGTACCCAATTCCTTGTGTTTTCATTTGTTATCCATTTGCTATCACCTGTAAATGTTGCGATTTTTCCATCAAGAGTTGTTGCAATTTTGCAAGCTGTAAATGGTCTGTGTAATTTCTGAGTGGTGAAGAAGCCGATATTCAATTTTTCTGCCTCCTCTTGCATAATTCCTTGTTCCACTTCAATTCCTGCTTCCTTTAGGGCTTTAATGCCTCCACCTAAAACTCTTGTGTCGGGGTCAATTGCTGCAATTACTACCCTTTTTATTCCAGCTCTTGTGATTTCCGCGGTGCAAGGTTCTGTAACCCCAAAGTGGCAACATGGCTCAAGAGTAACGTACATAGTTGCGCCATGAGTCAAATCTTTAGCATTTTGCAAAGCAACTATTTCTGCATGGGGACGCCCACCGATTCCTGTACAGCCTTCACCAACTACCACACCATCTTTTGCAATGACACACCCAACAGCAGGATTTGGTGCAACACTTCCGAGGGTTTTTTCAGCAAGCTTTAGTGCAATTGACATGAAATGATCGTCGGTCATTAGAAAGAAGTCATTTCGTATGAGGTATCAAAAATTCTTCTATGCTCATGTATGGCAAATCTGTCTGTCATACCTGAGATGTAGTCGCATATTACTACTGAACGCTGGAATTTATAAGAAAGCTTGTTCCACTCTGTGGGCAATAATCCTGGATTTTCATAAAAACACTGAAAGAGCTCCTGTACTATACGTTTTGCTTTGTTCATCGTTCTGTTCAGTTTATAGCTTCTGTATATTTTTTCCATGTTGAATTTTTTCATTTCTTTTGTGGCATTTGCAACTTCTGGTGAAAATGTAACTAGCATCTTATTTAAACTTCTTACATCCTCTACGCTTTCTATTTTGTAGTCCTCAATATTTTTTTTAGTCTGAGAAACAACATCACTTATCATAATTCCTACAGTTCTACTCAGTGATTCATGTATAAGTTTGTTCTGAGATAGTTTTGAATATTGACTTTTTACATCTTTGAACGTGTCTCCGATTAAAGGAATATCGAGCAAATCTTCTACAGTTACTAAATTTGCCCTGAGTGCATCATCAAGATCATGGACACTGTAAGCAATATCATCAGCAATTGAGGCAACTTGTGCTTCAACGCTTGAGAATTCTTCAAGTTTTAGATCATATTTTTCATTATATTCTAGCAATAGTTGATTATTTGTGTGGGATACTGCATTCCGACCAAGCAAAGGACCGTTATGCTTTGCAACGCCTTCAATCACTTCCCAGCTTAGATTCATACCATCAAAGTCAGCATGTTTTTGCTCAAGATAAGTTAAAATCCTTATAGCCTGAACGTTATGGTCAAATTCATACTTCTCGCTATCAAGATTCAAATTTTGAACTGATTTCTTTAGAGCATCCTCTCCTGTGTGACCAAACGGAGGATGACCAAGGTCGTGTGCAAGCGCTATGCATTCAGTAATATCCTCATATAAACCGAGCCTGCGTGCAATAGATCTTGCAATTTGTGCAACTTCAAGGCTATGAGTAAGCCGAGTGCGATAGTAGTCGTGTTCATAATTGATAAAAACTTGTGTTTTGTATTCCAATTTTCTAAACGCATTAGAGTGAATGATGCGATCCCTATCACGCTGAAAACAGCTGCGGTTTTCATCTTCTGGCTCTTTAAAATATCTTCCTCTTGTTTTACTTGGGAAACACGCATAGCTTAATAGAAAATTATTGTTTGACATGTAAAATTTCTACTATAATAAATTATCAATAATAAACGGTAGTGACTATGTCAACAGATTACAATATTAACTTGACTGACAATGCGCTAAAGAAAATTCACTCCCTTGTAGAGCAGGAAGAGGACAAAAGTTCTGTGTTACGGGTTGCAGTTTCAGGTGGTGGGTGTTCTGGCTTCAAGTATAATTTTCTTATAGATCAAATAAATAAAAGTCTATCTTTGAGTGATGACGACGATGATGAATTTGATGACGACGATGATGACGATTATGAAGAAAGTGAGGGTTATAGAGGCCATTCTAGCTTTAGTAGGAAAAGCAAAGATATAGTAATTAACGACGAAAATGGCAATCCTGTATTAATGGTTGATAATTGTTCAGCGAAATTTTTAAATAACTCAGTCATAGATTATACTGAAGATCTAAGTGGTTCTGGGTTTCAAATAAAAAATGCTCTTGCTAAGTCTCAATGTGGGTGTGGTAACAGCTTCTCAGTTTAATTATGCCTCCTAGGCCTTTTTAACATGGGTGGTGATGTAGCACTGGAGCTAACTTCTGTAGATAAGAGCTTCAAAGAAGTTCCTGCTGTTATAAAAGATATAAATCTAAGGGTTGTGAAAGGACAAGTAGTTGCATTGATTGGCAGTTCAGGATCAGGAAAAACAACTATATTGCAAATTGCAGGTTTATTGGATAAGCCGACTTCAGGTATAGTAACAATAGATGGAGTAAATTGTACACAAGCCAGCAATAAACATAAAACTCATATAAGAAGAAGTTTCCTGAGCTTTGTTTATCAATTTCACTATTTGTTACAGGAGTTATCGGTATTGGAAAATGTTATGCTCCCTCAACTTATTGCGGGAAGAAGCAAAACTGAGGCAATAAAAAATGCGCAGACAATGTTGGAGAAATTTGGTCTGGAAGACAAAGCAAGTAGTATGATATCTGAAATTTCTGGCGGAGAGAGGCAAAGAGTTGCAATTGCAAGAAGCATTGTAAATTCCCCAAGACTTCTACTTGCAGATGAACCAACGGGGAATTTAGATCCAACAAATTCTTTGAATGTGTTTTTGCTATTGTATTCATATGTAAAGGAAAATAGTAGCTCTATGCTTATAGTAACACACAATCACCTCCTTGCAGAAAAGGCAGACTGTATTTTACAGTTAAAGGACAAATCACTGGTAAAATTGTGAATGGATATAGCATAGAACTAGAATCTATTGAGCTACTATCTTATACTTACCTAACCAATGGTCATTAACAGGGTATAGCCTGCATGAAGTACTTTCATTGCCTTTTATACATGGACTTTTTAACTTGTGTGACTTGTTTAGGGGGCACCCTGATAACATAGACGCAATCAAAACAAGAAATAACAACTTCCTAAACATAACAAAACCTTTTTGTTTGTATTACTACACTCATTTTTCTTGTTTGTAAAGATTAAGCGTACTCTCTTATTTTCACCTCTTTTTTAGTCTTTTGAGAAGAAATAGCTGCATTATTCAAGCGCAGTTTTATATAGTTATCTATGATTTGAACTACCTCCTTCTCTTTATCTCTTAAAAAATGATTAGTATCGTCTATAATATGGTATTCCATATGGTCACTTTTGACTGAGTTCATCAGCCTTTTTGCTAGTTCTGTTACATCGCTTTCTTCTGAGATTGTATCATTACTGCTTTGTATTATAAGCCCAGGAACCGGACAGGGAAAGAAAAAAGAGAAGTCGTACTTTGTTGCTGGAGGAGAAAGGGCAACAAAACCTACTACCTCAGGGCGGCGCATTGTTAGTTGCATAGCTACCCATGCTCCGAAAGAAAAACCAACTATCCAAATTGGAACATTACTAGGATTATGTTCCTGGAGCCAATCGATAGCTACTGCAGCATCAGTTAATTCCCCTATACCTTTATCGAAAGTTCCGGTGGACTTTCCCACACCACGGAAGTTGATTTTCAATGCAGAAAAGCTGTTGCCGATAAAAGATGCGTATATATTATGTATTATTTTACTATTCATATTGCCACCATATTGGGGGTGGTGGTGTAAAATTAGCACAACTGGCGCGTTAGCTCCCCTACTTTGGTGATATTCACCTTCTATTTTTTTTGCTGCGTTATTTAAAAAAACTTCTACCACGGTAGCTCCTAATAAAAACCTGCTTGACAGATATTAACTAATGTAAGTCGTATATATATTAATTATGTATTAATTTTACCGTTTTTGCAACAAGCTTTTTATCATGTTAAGCTAATATATATGACTGTTATAGCGAGTAGTAAAGAGTTTTCTTAATTAAATGACAGATAAACCTTCAAGCCCCTTTTCTTTAGGTGGTGGTTACGTATATGCTGACTATAATGCAACTTCCCCAATTATCGACAGTGTAAAGAAGAGTATACTTGAGGTCTTATCAAAACAAATTCTGAATCCTTCATCATTACACAGAAAGGGACAAGAGGCGAGAAAGATTCTTCAGGATGCAAGAGATAATGTTCGTGGGATTATTGGCGCTTTAGGTAATAAAGAAGTAGTTTTTACATCTGGTGCGACTGAAGCAAATAATCTTGTTATGAGAGGGATGGTGGGCTATCGACATGTAATTTCAGCTATAGAGCACCCCTCAATTCTCAATTCTACGTGTAATCCTCATATAATACCCGTTAATCAAGAAGGTGTTGTTAATCTTTTAGAGCTAGAGAAGGTTTTGAGCAAACTTAAGGGAGATAGAGTAATAGTTTCAGTGATGATGGCTAATAACGAAACTGGGGTTATTCAGCCCGTTAAAGAGGTAGCTGAAATGGCGCATAAGTTTGGAGCAATCTGTCACACTGATGCTGCTCAAAGCGTTGGAAAAATTGAAGTTAATATGGAGGATTTAGGGGTGGATTTACTCACTTTATCCGCTCATAAGTTTGGTGGTATAGCAGGTAGTGGAGTTTTAATATTCGACAAAAAGCTTGTAATAGAGCCTATTATAATAGGTGGTGGACAAGAGAAAGGATTACGAGGTGGTACGGAGAATGTTGTTGCAATTACAGGTCTTTCTGCTGCATTGCAGGATATTCCATATCTTCTATCAAAAATGGATGAAATAAAGAAGCTACGCGATCAATTGGAGTATGAGCTGTTAAACCTTGCCAGCGGTATCAAAATCTTCGGTAAAAACTCCAAAAGGTTACCAAATACAAGTCTTATTTATATGCCGAAAGTAAAGAGTGACGTGCAACTTATGCATTTTGACTTAAATAACATTGCAGTTAGCAATGGCTCTGCATGCTCTTCTGGAAAAGTTGAACCTTCCCATGTTTTGCTTGCAATGGGGGCAGCAAAAGAGCAAGCAGAGTGTTCGATTAGAATCAGCATAGGTCCAAAAATTAAACCACGAGACGTAGAAAAAATAATGGATTGTTGGTATAATATCTATAAGATGTATGGCTCTAGAGTCTAATGCGCAAGGGCCTTGGAATCCAGATCAAATTGCTGAGTATCGTTTAAATTTTTCAGTTTTATTTGGTGTAATGAAACAGAAACTCTATCAAGTGCTTATTGGAAATTGTTCACCAAAAAGCTTTTAAGCCTTTTTGATAGAGCAAGCATGCGTGCTAAAGTTAAAATTCGACCAGGGCGATTGTATAGCTGCAATAAGATGGATAAGTCCAAACGCTATCATGTCTTTAGGAGAGTTTGCTAATGGAGGCTCTTAAGTTGACGCCATTGGCTGAACGGATACACTTCATAAGCCACTGGAACTCTACCCTTCGGTAACGCCAATACAATAATATCCTTATTGTCTTTATAATTAACTAACTTGCTGACTAATTTCTTTCCAGAATCTTCATGATCAGTAAAAATGTACATTATTGTTCTCTTTTCTTGCCAAAAAGGTGGAGTAAATGTACAAAAATATTAATGAAATCTAAGTATAAAGTTAAAGCACCAACAATGGAAATTTTCATAGCCATCTTTTCATCACTGACTCCGTATATACTGTAAACAGCTTTAATCCTTCGTATATCAAAGGCAGTAAGGCCAATAAAAATAATAACACTTAAAATTGATAAAGTAAAATTTAGCGCTGTATTCCTTAAGAATAAGTTTACCAATGAGGTTATTAGTATACTGATAAGCCCCATAATGAAAAAGGACCCCAAGCTAGTCAAATCTCTTTCAGTGGTATATCCATAAACGCTCATGCATCCAAAAACAGCAGCAGTAATAAAAAATATGCTTGCAATGCTTTTTCCAGTGTAAATTAAAAAAAATAGACGATAAAGACAAACCTATTTTAAAACAGAATATGTCCAAAATAAGACTTGTGCTGTAATAACACTCATCTTAGGTAAATTAAAACTAAAAGTGAACACAATGACAATTGGAGCTAGAGATATTAACCGTCCAAACGTTGAAAACCCTACTTTTTATTATCGTGTATAGTATACACCATACCCATTATAACCTCAGATGAGACTGTTGACATAGCAATTATGCCAGTCAACACTAAAGCCAGTGTCATATAGTTCTATACTTATAAAATATAGCTCTTACTAAATGTAGTTAATTTTTTCATAATGCAGCACAAAACTGCTAACAGACAAGAATTTCTGCAACACAGTGACTCTTGTGTACAATT
>NZ_JAHDJT010000058.1 GCF_023661085.1 Wolbachia pipientis | reverse complement strand
TTAAAATAGAGAGTGGAATAACTAGCTACCTCGGGGTTTTATTGTCTTTTTTCTCCGTTTGGTAAATTTCTTAAATATTTATTACTAAAGTAGTATCCTAGATCCCAGCGTCACGCGCTGGAATGACAAGAAAAGGAGGCACTTGGATGACAAGGAAAGGCTACTCGGATAACACAGGGGGCATTCCAGTCCTCTAGATTCAAATATAAAACTTTCCGCCACAAGTTATTTTCCATTCTTCTTTAAATTTTTTTAGATGTGCTTTTTTTTCGCATTCTAAAAGTAGCTCTTCCACACTTTTGTTGTAGCTCTCGGTAGTGATTCTTCCTTGATGGTGCACAAATCTCAAGTAAATTAAGTAAGTGTTAATTACGTCTGTTTCGCAATACTCTCGAATCTCTTGCATTTTGCCGCTATCATATAAACCCATAACTTGCGACCCATCAACCCCAATTTTACCAGGAAGATTAAGCGCTGCACAAACTTCGTTCATTTTTACTCTCGCGGAGGCTCCAAAATCAGAGAGGGATTCAAGTAAATCGCAATGCCAATTACTACTGTATCTTTGATTATAGCTATTCCACTTATCACCAGCTTTATGAAAATATTCTGCTTGAATGCCATGAACCATAGCACGGTACTTCAACACTGGTATATCAAAAGCACGCCCATTAAATGAGACTAACCTTGGTCTTTTTTCCGACATATAATTGAAAAATCCCTTCAATAGCTCTTTTTCACTAGAATTTAGTGTACCGCCAGACCTAATTTCCTGTAGTGTAAACACCTCATAACCATTTCTGCAGCTTATATTGCAGAGTAAAAAACTGATAACTACAATTTGGTGGAAAGGCTGACGAAGAAAAGGGTTTTGTCCGTTTGTTATCTCGAGGTGATATTTTGTTAACGCGTCTCTTTTCTCTTCTATACTACTATCATCACAAATATTGAGTAAATTTTTGCAGGGGTTTATATCTGGTATAGTTTCAATATCAAATACCAGTAAAGAATTAAGCATCGCTTATATACTCCTCAGGACGGTCAGTCCAATGCTGCACTTTCACGAATAAAAACAGGTGAACTTTACACTCGAACAACTTCTCCAGCTCAACACGTGCCTCGATGCCAATTTTTTTAATGTTACTGCCATCTTTTCCTAGTACTATTTTCTTGTGGCTATCCCTCAGCACAAATATGACCTGTTTTATGATTAAACTCCTATCTTTTTTCTCCTGAATTTGTTCAGTTATGACAGCTATAGAATATGGCAATTCTTCACGCAAATTCAAGAATAATTTTTCCCTCGTAATTTCCGCTGATAAAAAACTCGTTGAGGAATCGGTTATTTGATCTTCTCTATAAAACCAAGGACCCACTGGTGCAACTTCAGATAAATAACTTATCAAATCAGAAAGTCCATCACTCTTTAATGCGGATATTGTGAAAATTCTTTCAAACCTATAAAGTAAATTCAGATGTCCATACGCCATCTTTAACTCAGGTTTTTTTACCAGATCAATCTTATTGATAACCAAAATGCATCTGCCTTTTGTGCGCTGCAGCCGCGCAAATATAGTTTTGATTCTCTCTATATTTTTTAAATAATTGCTCACATCAACCAGCAACAAAGTGATGTCATCACCCCTGATTGCTGACCATGCAGATTTGACTAGAGTTTTCTCAAGTTTCGTTTCTGCCGAAAATATCCCCGGAGAATCAGTAAAAATAATTTGTGTGTCACCGTGTATTGCAATACCCCTTATTTGCGTCCTTGTTGTCTGCACTGTGGGAGTAACAATTGCAATCTTCTTACCTACAATGCTGTTAATCAGCGTAGACTTCCCAGCATTTGGTAAACCGGCTATAGTGACAAATAAGCATTTTTGTTCTTTCACGAAGGGGATTGTAAAGAAAACTGGATTCTAGTGTCAAGCTACTTAAATGACATCTACCGCATCATTAGATCTCTTGCATAGCCTGCTTTTGAAATTTCTTACCATAATGCAAGAAATCTATCACCGTTAAGATAAGCCTTATTTTCATTTTTGCAAAAATCGAAAATAAGGAGGTTTCTTATTTTCACCCACGCAAATAAGATAAAGCCTTATTTTCATTTTTATACAGAATCGAAAATAAGAGTTTTTTTTATTTTCACCCACGCAAATAAGATAAAGCCTTATTTTCATTTTTTACTTTTTTGAAAATAATATATACTATAAAAATATGGTGTGCTGGAGTCGAATGAATGGATATTAAAGAATCACCATCAGGTAAGGTCATCAATACACTTGCTGGTTATCAGGCATTTATACCCAATCCCTTGCCACCAAAATTTGAATGGGACAATGCTTTAGTCAAAAGCCTTTCCAGAGCAGATCATATTTTGGGTATGTTATCCAGAGAAGGAGCTAAATTGCCTAATCCTCACCTTCTCATAGCACCCTTTGCAGCACGTGAAGCAGTGCTTTCAAGTAGAATCGAGGGAACTCAAGCAACTCTCGGTGAAGTTTTGGCTCAAGAAGCAGGTGCTAATGTAGATCGTGACCCCGATGATTTACAAGAAGTACGCAATTATATATCAGCGCTCGAGTATGGACTAGAACGCCTAAAGTCCCTTCCTCTGTCGCTTCAGTTGATTAAAGAAATTCACGGGATGCTAATGCAAGGCGTGAGAGGCTCTCATGCAACCCCAGGAGAATTTCGCCGGGTGCAGAACTGGATTGGAGTTCCAGGGTGTACAATAAACTCAGCAAAATATGTGCCACCAACACCAGACGAGCTGATGGATTGCCTGTATTCTTTTGAAAAGTTCCTACATGACAGGACACTACCCCCACTCATACACATAGCTTTATGCCATTATCAATTTGAGGCAATTCACCCGTTCTTGGACGGTAATGGGCGTATTGGACGTCTACTCATAACATTACTCTTTATCGAAAGAAAGTTATTATCATCGCCTTTGTTATATCTAAGCGCATTTTTCGAAGCTATGCAAAGTGAGTACTATACACAACTTTACAATATAAGCAGCAAAGGTACGTGGCATAATTGGTTCTCTTATTTCTTAAATGGTGTAGCGTTGCAATCGTTGGACGTATTATCAAGGGCAGAACAAATTAACAATTTAATTACAGATTGGCAAAGTTCTAAAACCGAAGGAGTTGCGAGTGATATTATAAGATATTTAGCTGTAAACCCTTACTTTACTATAAAGAGAATAGTTGAAAACTTAGGTGTTGCATTTACAACAGCCCAAAGAGCAATCATGAAACTTGAAGATTTAGGCATTGTTTCACAAACTTCCGAGGGAAAGAGAGATCGGGTTTACTGTGCAACTGATATTTTAAAGATTTTAGAAGAGCCACTACCTACACCTAACACGTGTCTCAGTGATTATGATATCTAATTTTTGATCGTGTCCTTCTACTGGCAGATTTTTGCAATATTGTTTTTCATAAGCTACACCTATAAATATTGTGCCAAGTGGCCGCAGTTCTTTTATTACCGCATCATACCAACCACCACCAAAACCCAATCTATTAAGATGATCATCAAAAGCAATAACTGGAGTGATAATCGTGTCGGGGATTATATTTTTACCTGTTTTGTTCCACTCCTTAAACCTCAGTGGCTTGTTTTCATCAGGAATTGCCACTTTATAGCCTAAATTGAGCAAATTATGCATCAAAGGTATAACATTTATCTCTCCATCAATTGGAATGTAAGCTGCAATTGTTTTGCCTTTAATGTAACTTAAGTTCTGGATTGAAGAGGTTAACAAGAGAATTTGCTGCGTAGCTCTCATCAATATTTTTTCTTATAGCCCTATATTGCTCTCTTATTTTCTTTTTTTGTTGTTTAATATCTTCGAACATGGTCTATCCATTTTGCAGTGAGTTTTTCCTGTAAGCTATTTTGTTTTAAGCGCTCACTCAAAAAATCAAAGTCAACAAGCTCCATATCCTGGTCTTGATTGCTGCAACTATATACATAATTCTCTTCTCCTGTTTTCGTATTTATATGCCGCTGCACACACTGGGCGCAGATTTCTTTCATCATACACTGCATAGGCGAATTAACCGATGATATTGCCATGTGGCCCGATTTCAAATATGGTCTTAAAATTGTTTTTCTCGCTTCATTTACGGCCTTCATCATTTTATCAGAACCGATAGTGATAATTTTGTCTATAGCGTCTAAATTAATCGTAGTATCGCCTAATATTCCCCTTTGATAAGAGATTATTGCATCAACTATACTCCCATGAAAAGATTTGTCTTGATCCCTGTTTGTTTTTATTAATCCTTCTTCGCATGCCCAAACTACCGCACTTGATGCATGCTCTATCAGCGCTTGTTTAAATACATCATTTAATTTCCTATAGCCAGCAAAGTATAAAACCTTATTGTTATTTTCAAGACAGGCCTTTCCTATTGAAAACAATACTGCATTTCCAACTCCACCACCAATTAGCATTATGTTTTTCATGTTTTTGTTCTTGCATGCATATGATACGGAAAAGGGGGGATTCGAACCCCCGACATATTTTCATATGTGCACGCTTTCCAAGCGTGTGCTTTAGGCCACTCAGCCACCTTTCCACATTACTTATAATATTCAAAATTGTGCTGCTGAGCAAGTTTAGCTATGAAAACCAGGTACACAGGGTTCACCGCGAAAATTTACAGCATTGTGAAATTTATTTTTACAAGTTGAAAATGTTTTATCGCAACCTGCGAGTATCGAATACTTATCCCCAGCAGAAATTTGGTATGGAGGCGAAGTAAACAATGTAACTACTTTATTTCTGTGTTCCTTCACTATACCTTCAAATGCCGCGTGTGTTGCTGAATCAAAGAATTTCACTACTCCGTGCTTATAATATCCATCGCCCTCAGTTAAATTAGTGTCTTCGAATCTTCTTTCATCTATTACTTTAGTAATCGTGCTTACTTTACTGAACTTTTTAGCATCGGCTTTACACCTACCATCGCAAAATTGTGCTCTGCATACAGGTGAATATAATTCTGCTACGCTCCTCTCAACCTCTGTCGCGAGCCCTCTAGTTTCAACAACAAATCTCCCGTTATTTAAAGTTACTTTACCAAAAGCTCCCAAGTGCAGATTCATCGTTCCCTGGCTCAAATCCTTATAATTCACAAGAAATACTTCAATGTTTGCGAAGTCATACTTTCCCGATAAGACATCTTCTTCTTTAATGTCATCGCTATTTAATATTCCCTCAATTTCTAGGTTGTCAGTCTTTAAGTCGCTGTTTAATATTATGCTACTGGCTGTAAATCCACTTGAAGATTTGTAGAGTATGTTATCAATATTTAAATCTTCATCATAATCAGTGAATCCCATTACTTTTCCACCTGCAAGAGTTAATTTCCAGCATGTAGCAATTGTAAGTAACTCTCCAGCTAAATGGTTTTTTAACGTGGTTTGCATAAAAGCCTCCTATTTAATTGATTGAATTTGAAAACGGCCAATAGATAAGGTATCATTCCAGTGTCTAGGCACTGGAATCCAGCCCTTCTGCAATCTCACTGAAAACATTTTTTAGCGTAAGCTAGCTTACTTTTATACTAGTTTGCTTGCTTACAAGCAAACTTTCCTGGATCCCAGTGTCTGAGCACAGGGATGACATCCTCTATTGATTTGATCAACAAATAAACACTTAGCTTCAACAGACAAGACATACACCACACTCAATTGTGGTGTATGTTAGCCAACTAGAAAGAAAACTTCACGCCAGTGAGGAAGAGAACTCCTTTGTTAGAATGTGCTACATCTGTACTATTTGCTTTCGTAATCTTATAACTATTAGCTTGCTTCTCATCAGTTGTAAAGTAATGAAGGGCTGCATAAGGAACAAGTTTGCTCTTACTGCAAGCAGGAGAGAGGTCGTACTGAACACCAAGTGCAACGTCGTGAAGCCTATCTCCATCACTCATTTTACTGCCAAAATATGTCAAGCTCGTGTAGAAGCTCTCATATTGATAGCCAGCACCCGCAGTCCAATACATGGTGTTTTTATCATCTCCTACAAACTGATCTTCTAAGCCTTTCACTCTTTTGCCATCATCAGTAGTGTCACCACCAACAATTTTGGTGTATTTACCATCACTACCTAATTTTTTAATGCCCTTCGGTTGACCAGATTTACCCAAATATGCGAAGGAGGCAGCAAGCTTCACGCCTTGATCTTCGTTGATCTTATAGTCAGCGCTTATACCCAAGTTAACACCCATCAGGTCATTGTATTCCACAAATTCTCTATAAAGATGCTTATCTTTATTTGGCTCTTTTGCTTTACCATATTCACCAACCACAGAAGTTTTGACTTTTATGTTGTTTTTACTAAAGTCATATTCATATGATGCACCAGCACTTACTATGTGTTCATAGCCTGGGCCAACGTGTCTCATGCTATTATTTTCTTTTACAACAAACAAACTACTATCATAGCGAGGTGAGTAGCTCATACCAAATCTTGCACCCATATAATTTGGCGAGTAGTAAGCAATTCTAAACGGTAGTGTAGTCAGAACATCTTTGTTGTATTTTCCAGCCATGCGGAAAGAGAGCTTTTCACTTTCACTTGAGAAGCTTTCAGTGTAAAGACGTGGTGTTACATAAAATGGAAAGCTTGCAGCACTTCCTTCTAAGTTCACCTTTCTGAACCAGTCACTATCTGCAGCTCCATCAACAGTTGCAATTCTCGTTGCATCAAGTCTCATCAGAGCTTCAGGACCAAACTGGTAGCCAAGTTTCAGATCACCATATTTTGAATTCAAAAACACATGTGCACTCCTGCCTCTTGTAGCATTCACACCTTGTGAAGCTCCTTTGCCCTCTGTCACTGG
This sequence comes from Wolbachia pipientis, assembly GCF_023661085.1. GTDB lineage: Bacteria > Pseudomonadota > Alphaproteobacteria > Rickettsiales > Anaplasmataceae > Wolbachia. The sequence goes on along the minus strand of NZ_JAHDJT010000058.1, from coordinate 1,072 downwards.
AACGTGGAATTGTACATCAGCACCGTAGAGAAGACCTAAATCTTCATTTTTGTTTTCAGCTCTTAAGTGCAATATTGCATCTGAAATCATACCCATGTTTTCACTATAATCACCGATATTTCCTATCCCCTGAGGAAATATTGGATTCGCTCCTTTTCTCTGATCCTCAATATTACCGTAATAACTTTCAGACCTGCCAGGCATAACGTTATAAGGTTTATATTCCTCACCGCTTGGCCCTGCTTTACCATAACCTTGAGCATCAACAACGCCACCGAAAGTGATTCTCAAGCCATTTGCTCCTTGGTTAGTGTCAATAATATCAACGCCACCAACTGAGACAACAGGACTGGCTTTGCCTTTTTCCTCTATGCTTTTGTTAACAGCTTTAGTCTCAATTTTAGCTTTCTGAGTTTTAGAACTCTTAGTTTTTGAACCTTCTATATTAGAGTTCTTAGCATTGAGAGTTTTTGCTTTTTTCCCATTTGCTAGTTTTGCCTCCTCTTTTTTCTTGTCGACCGCTAGCTTTGCTTCCTCTTTTTTCTTTTTCTCAGCTAGCTCCTCTTTTCTCTTTTTCTTAGCCGTTAGCTTCAGCTCTTCTTTTTTCTTAAGCTCTTCAGCTTTCTTTTTTGAATCAGCATTACATATCCTGTCCATTTTCTCTTTTAGTTCTTTATTTGATGTTTTCATAACTTCCATTTTTCCAGAAGTTACTGCGCTCTCTTGCTTTTTTATACTTTCATCAGAAAAGTCAGCAGCAAAACCGCCGAAAGAACATAAAGTCAATAAAGAAGCTAGAGCAGTTCTAGTGTAGGTAGATTGTTTCATGAAGTGCCCCCAAAAAATTTCAAAATCATTATCTTAAACGTAAATAGTACAAAAATGTTGAAAGTTCAACTTAAAGCAACCTTATAGCTGAAACAAAAGTAAAATGCAACATCTTAAGAACAACTTTTTCAATATCCATAGCGTGCATATTAACTAAAACTTAGCACAGAGGTTTGCCTGTTGCCCGCATTATAACTCTACTGCTTACTCTGCGGAAGTAAAAATTTTTCATGATAAAATAACA
>NZ_JAHDJT010000057.1 GCF_023661085.1 Wolbachia pipientis | reverse complement strand
TTTTTAAAACTTCGGGTTTTTCCCTATACAAGCTGAAACGCGCTTATAAGTCGTTTAAGACATCACCCAACGCCGGATTTTAAAATAGAGAGTGGAATAACTAGCTACCTCGGGGTTTTATTGTCTTTTTTTCCTGTCTGGTAAATTTCTTAAATATTTATTACTAAAGTAGTATCCTAGATTCCAGTGTCAGCTACTTGGCTTGAGCAGCAGAAGCTTGGTGTTGTTGTGGCAGCGTGTTTATGTCTGCCAGTTGCGGTAAAACCTTTACTGTTTCAGTACTTTCCAGTTGTGTTTGTTGCAACTGCGATGCTAATGTTTCATATAAAGATTTTGGTTCACGTCTCTTGCCTACTTTTACTTCTTTATTTGCGCGTAACTGTTTTTCAGTAACACCGTTGCTTTCAAGAAGCCTTACACCATTTTTACTGTCAATATCAATTTCAATTTTACATTCTTTTCCATCAACATACCACTTTAAGGTCATTTCATATAATCCACTAATTATTTCATAAACTCTTTCCCCATTATCGTTAATATAGCAACATACACCTCTCTTTTTTTCTTGATTAGGATAACAAAACGTAATTGTTTTTACATTGTACTTTTTACACACGCTGCCACCTAGAAGTTTAGCTATATCTACTCCTTCTTTACTCTCACTCAATATAACTCTCACGGAAGGGTAAACAACATTCCCTTCCCTTTTACCTTCTTTTATCATTATGGACCCTATGATATTGTTTTTCACACCTTCAGATATCTCCGATTTAATTTGGTCAGCAATTTTGCCTACAATCTCTTTACCGTGATACTGAGTTTCTCCTTTCTTAGGAGAAAAAGGTTTTTGGTTTGTAGTATTAGTAGAAGGGTTGTTCTGTAACTTAAAGAATTCATCCCATTCTTCATCGCTTTCCAACTTGACACGTCCACGCTCTGGTGTTGATTTAGGTACATTCTGAGTGCTTAAATCACCAGAAAGCCCTTCCGTTACAGGTGCATCAGGACTATCGCTTACCCTTGCTTTACTATTTAGAAGGACAAGATGCTCTTCTGACTTTTTTTCACTCGGCTTTGAAGTTGTATTATCAAAAGAAGGTTCTCCCACCATAAATGCATAAAGACTTTTAGCTTTATCCTTAATTGTGGAATAAATAGGTTCACAGAGTTTGCTGATCTTATCTAACATATAACCCCTCCATTCTCAACACACAATACCAGCATATAGCATTATATCAATTAGTCAACAATAATTATGGCAGAAAAGCTATTTAATATCGAAGACCCAAATACTCCTTTGCTTGATCGGTTAAAACACGTCCTCTTGGTGTGCGCTTTACAAAACTAATTTTTATTAAATAAGGTTCTACTGTTTCTTCAATATTGCCAGCATCTTCAGATAACGCGATAGATATGGTATCAATTCCAACAGGTCCTGAGGTATTGAATAAAAATCTTAGATAATCCATATCTAATTTATTTAATCCCATTTTATCTATGCCCAATTTTGATAGCGCAGAGTCAGCAATTTCGTAGGTAATTTTTTTATCATCTTCCGCTTCAACAAAATCTCTTATTCTTCTGAGTAACCTCAAAGCAATTCTTGGAGTGCCGCGTGCACGGCAGGCAATTTCCCGTATGGCACCCTTCTCGATTTCAGCAGAAAGGACTCTTGCGCCTCTTTTTATAATGTCAACCAATTCCTCAAAAGAATAAAACTCGAGGTGCAAAGGGATGCCAAAACGATCCCTCAGCGGTGCAGAAAGCAGTCCAAGCCGCGTTGTTGCTCCAATTAACGTAAATGGCGGCAAATCTATCCTTAAAGTGCGAGTGGATGGGCCTTCGCCTACCAGTATGTCCAGGCAAAAGTCTTCCATGGCGGTGTATAAGATTTCTTCAATGCTGCGATTTAACCTATGGATTTCATCGATAAATAAGACATCTTTTGCATTTAAAGTGGTAAGCACTGCAGCTAAATCCCCAGCTTTGTTAAGTAAAGGACCAGAAGTTGCGCGAAAGCTAACCCTTAACTCTTTAGAGACAATTTGTGCTAAGGTTGTTTTGCCAAGCCCTGGAGGACCATGTAGTAAAACATGGTCCAAAGCTTCAGTTCTCGTCTTTGCGGCATTTATAAATACTTTTAAATTTTGTATTAAATCTTTTTGCCCAACAAAATCATCAAGTTGTTCAGGCCTGATGTTTACATTACGCACATCTTCAGCATATTCTTTGCCACATGATATTGACTTCATAATGTTGAAAGCTCCTTAAGCGCCATGCGAATAATCTCCTTAGTGTCCAGGTTTGGCCTGTATTTTTTTATAGTATCATAAACTCTCGTTTTTTCATATCCAAGATTGATCAATGCTGAAAGGGCATCTTCATTAATTGGATGGAAATTGCTGTTATTTATTTCTAATTTACTCACTTTGCCACTCAGTTCTGTAATAATTCGATTAATGAGTTTGAGGCCAAGCCCACTTATTTTGAGTGTTGCTTTATCTTCATTCATAATTGCCAAAAACAACTGCTCTGGAGTTAATTTACTCAAAATTGACATCGCAGTTTTATAGCTAACGCCGCTCACCTTAACAAGCAAGCGTAGGCATTGCTGTTCTTCTCTGCTTATGAAACCATATAGCTGAGTAATGTTTTCTCTATTATTTGCACAGGTTTCAATAAGCAATTTGATTTTACTTCCAGTGGAGCATGCATTTAAGGTTTTGGCTGAAAGGTATACTATATAGCCAACATCATTTACATTCAGGATTATATGATCGCTATGAACTTCGTCGACTATTCCGCTTAGGTTTCCTATCATTTTTAGCACTGTATAGAGTGCAGTTTAAAAACTCCTGAATTCTAGGTCAAGCTGAGATGTGTGATCTTACTCTTTTGAATTTATACGCTCACAGTGCCCCAGAATCTAATCATCACACTACTACTTATAACTCACTTTCACACAATATCTGTCGTTCTTAAAAAGCAATCTAACATTTTTTATTCCTTGATTGCGAAGCTTTGATGCAGCTGACTTGGCAGTCTGAGCATTTTCAAAAAATGCGACATATCCCCTACTTTCTGCACTGTTTTGCTTTGGGTGACGTTTCTGCATTTCTTTTTCATACTGCTTTTTATAATGAGGAGCTTTTTGTACTAATCGTTCCGACATTTTCCTTAGATACTGAACTTTTGCTTTTGCAAGCCCAGATTTATGGAATCCTAAAATTTTCGCTGCTTTTTCTGAAAGATCTATTATTCTACCCTTAACAAATGGCCCTCTATCGTTAACCTTTACCACAAGTTTTCTCCCGTTTTCTAGGTTGGTGACAAGAACAAAGCAGGGTAGAGGCAAAGTCTTGTGCGCTGCGGAAATTGAGTTACGGTCAAACACTTCACCATTTGCTGTAAGTGTACCATGATCTTCCATCCCATACCACGATGCTACTCCTATTTCCTCGTAATGATTACAGTGTTTGGGATGATAAGTTACCCCATTTATTGTATAGCTATTGCCAATTTTATAATGGCCTGCAGCATTATTACACCTGCTGCGAAAACCGCAACTACTTATCAAAACAAATATTAGGCATAAAAAAGCTAGATTTTTTATCATTGTATTCAGTGAAAGGGTTCGATACCATGAGGATTTTAAATTATACTATAACAAATTTAGTAATCAGTAAACGTCTACTGCTAAATATGAACAATACTCGAAAAGAAACAATACATATAATTGGTATAGGTGGAATTGGAATGAGCGCAATTGCTGAAATTCTTCATAATTCTAATTATAAAGTCCAAGGCAGTGATACGCAATCAAATGACAATGTAGATAGGTTACAAAAGTTAGGTATAGAGATCTATATTGGCCACAATGCCAATAACATCAGGCAAGCCCAAGTAGTCGTGCATTCTTCTGCAATAAAATCCGACAACGTGGAGTTAGTTGCTGCAAGAGATAACAAAAAAACCATTTTGCATAGGTCAGACATACTCGCTGAGATTATGAAAGATAAATATGTGATAGCAGTTTCAGGTTCAAGTGGAAAGACGACAACAACGGCTATGATTGCCTCTATTTTTGACCACTCTGGTACCGATGCAACTGTAATTGTGGGAGGGATATTGAACTCCTACCGAAATAACTCAAAACTTGGCAAGAGTGACATTTTTTTGACTGAGGCTGATGAATCTGATGGAACTATGTTAAAAATCCCTGCAAATATCGCTGTCATAACGAGTGTTAATGACGATCACATAGACCATTACGGTACACTTGACAATATCAAAAATGCATTTTCTCAATTTGTAAACAGGGCAGACTTTGCAATTTTACCTGATTCTGTAGGCATCAGTTGTGATGCAGGCAATTCTATAACGTTTGGGTTTGAGAATGGTAGCATAAGAGCCAGTAACATCGAACAACACAATAACAGCATGGAATTTGACGTGTTGATTGACAATAACCACAGAATAAAAAACGTAGTACTATCAAACGCAATAGGTATTCACAAAGTCAGCAATGCCCTAGCTGCAATATCGGTTGCAGTAAAACTTGGAATTAGCAATGCAGACATTAAAAAAGGTCTTTTGGAATTTAAAGGAGTAGCAAGAAGATTTTCTTTAATTGCTGATATTAAAGGCGTTAAGTTAATTGAGGACTATGCCCATCATCCAAACGAAATACAGGCAACCCTGGCAGCAGCACGTTCGATTGCTCAAGGAAAGGTAATAGGAATTATCGAACCGCTGCGTTTTGCTCGCATTCGTAATTTTTTTGATGAGTTTGTACAAGTCTTTATGATGTTTGACTATGTCATTCTCACTCCTGTTCATCCCCCAGAAGATGAGCCTATTCCTGGTTGCGGAATTGATGATATACAGAAAGCCTTAATCAGCAATGGGTCTAGTAATGTAGAGATTATGAATAATGCCTTGCTCATTTCACATTCCATCAATGATTCGACAAATTCAGGTGATGTAGTACTATTTATTGGTGCTGGTGGTAATATAGCCAAACTAGCGAAAGAAACTGCAGCACTTATGTCGGAAATAGAGGTTTAACATGATGAAAAAGATAATTAACAATGTATTCGCAAGAGAAATTTTAGATAGCAGGGGTTATCCAACCATTGAGGTAGAAGTTGAACTCTGCGATGGAGCAACAGGTAGAGCGTCTGTACCTTCTGGAGCTTCAACCGGTAAACTAGAAGCCTTAGAACTGAGGGATCAAGATGAAAAAAGATATTGTGGCAAAGGAGTGCTGAAAGCTGTTCAGTCTGTAAATGGAGTGATAGCAAATGAAATTGTTGGCATAGATGCAGCAGACCAAAGTATAATTGATAAAGTATTAATCGAATTAGATGGAACGAAAAACAAATCAAAACTTGGAGCAAATGCAACTTTAGGGGTATCCCTTGCCGTTGCAAAAGCAGCAGCAAACAGTTTCAAAATGCCACTATATAGATATTTGGGAGGAGAGCAGGCAAGTGTTATGCCGGTTCCACTTATTAACATAATCAACGGCGGAGTACATGCAGACAATAAACTCGATTTTCAAGAATTTATGATTCTTCCTGTTGGAGCTGAAGCTTTCAGTGAAGCGATCAGAATGTCCGCAGAGGTGTTTCATAATTTGCGCAGCATTCTCAAGAAAGAGGGTTACAGCACAAACGTAGGAGATGAAGGTGGTTTTGCACCGAATATCGAAAGCGTCGAGGAAGCTCTTAATCTGATAATTCAGGCTGTAGAGTCTGCCGGTTATTCAATACAAAATAATTTTGCATTAGGTCTTGATGTGGCTTCATCTACTTTTTATGAAAACGGAATTTACAAATTTGAAAATAGAGAGCTTACTTCAGAGGAATTGGCTGAGTACTATTGCGGCCTTGTCGAAAAATATCCTATAATTTCCATAGAAGATGCAATGAGTGAAGATGACTACGAAGGTTGGAAATTGCTTACCGCAAAACTTGGGAACAAAGTTCAATTGGTCGGAGATGATTTGTTTGTTACAAATTGTGAGCTGATACGTAAAGGAATAGAGGAGAAAATGGCAAATGCTGTACTAATCAAGCCAAATCAGATAGGAACATTAACGGAAACTTTTGCTGCCATTGAAATGGCAAAATCAAATGGCTACAAAGTCGTCATTTCTCACCGATCAGGTGAAACAGAAGACACAACGATATCTCATATAGCAGTTGCATCGAATTGTGGGCAAATAAAAACTGGCTCACTATCACGTTCTGATAGGCTTGCAAAGTATAATGAGCTGCTGAGAATAGAGGGCACGTTAGGAAGAAATGCCAAATATTATAGTGGTTTGCCATGGACTTCATAGACGAAGTTAGATTGTATCTAAAGGCTGGTGATGGCGGTGATGGCTGCGCGAGTTTTCGTCGAGAAAAATTCGTTGAATTTGGTGGTCCAAACGGTGGTAATGGAGGAAAGGGAGGAGACATAGTTTTTGTCAGTGATGCAAATCTCAACACTTTGCTTAATTTTCGTTATAGGAGACACATTAAAGCAAACGATGGAAAAAGTGGTGCAAGTAGAAATAGGTCTGGCACAGCGGGAAAAGACGTCGTACTTAAAGTTCCAGTTGGGACACAAATAATCGATGAAGAAAGTGAGGAGGTAATAGTAGACCTTGATAAACCTGAGATGGAATTTCAAGTAGTGCAAGGTGGAAAAGGTGGGCTTGGAAATACCAATTTTAAATCCTCTACCAATAGGGCACCAAGACATTTTACCTACGGTCAACCTGGCGAAGAAAAATATGTATTATTAAAACTAAAAGTTTTATCTGACGTTGGCATTATCAGCATGCCAAACGCAGGTAAATCAAAATTTTTAACTCGCTGTTCAAATGCGGATACAAAAGTAGGTGATTACCCATTCACCACAATAAGACCACATTTAGGTGTAGCAAAAGTGGATGATAGCGAAATTGTAATAGCAGATATTCCAGGAATAATCTTTGATGCTCACCTTGGAGTTGGGCTTGGACATAAGTTTTTGAAACACATAGAAAGGTGTAAAATTTTACTGCATTTAATTGATATAACTCACGATGATGTCATTTCAACATATGATTGCACACACAATGAGCTGGGGCTTTACAATAGTGATCTTGTTAGAAAAGAGGAAGTTGTGGTGTTAAACAAATGTGACTTATCGGAAGAAGCAGAAATTCTGGAGAAGAAGAATCATTTGGCTAACTATCTTGATAAAGAAGTACTATGCTTATCAATCGATGATGATTTACAGCCCATTTTGAGGTTATTAAGTGAAAAATTGAAAAAGAACAACCCTAGGGAAACTGATGTATATGATCCTTTTAAGGCATGAATTTCCCGTTCAATGGCTACGTATAAACAAATCCGATATTACTTTCGCCGACTTGAGCAATTTTCTGTTAAGAATATGATATTTTAGACATAAAGTCCCCTCATGTAAAAAATTCAGAAAAAATGCAACGCACATACAACAGATATTAAGCACGCGTGTGCACCCACGCACACTGAAGAAGATACGCTACATCTTTTACTGAGTTTGGTTGTTTAATAAAAAGGTCTGCAGACGGAGATAGATTTTGAGCTCTCTAAATATCTCTACTGTAATTATAGTAACACTGGATAAATAGGCGAAGAATTTTTTATACCAAGTTTCACTGGTAATGGAACAAATGAAAAAGAGCTCTTTTTGTCTATAATTGGGAAGTTAAGCAAGTTTATAGCATATCCCATTTGTCTTCCCAATAACGAATGTTGGTATTACTAGAAATCCATTTTATACAAAATATGCGATCTCATTTTACTTTATGACAGTATCATCCAAGTAGCCTTTTTTGTCACCCCAACCCCTACGATGTCATATCAGCGCTCTTCCTCCTGTCATTCCAGCGCCCCTTCCCCGCTATCCTAGTGATCCTTTTTTGTCATCCCAGTGCTTGACACACAGCTGTACGAACATTAATTATGGAAAAGAAAA
>NZ_JAHDJT010000056.1 GCF_023661085.1 Wolbachia pipientis | reverse complement strand
AAATAGAGAGTGGAATAACTAGCTACCTCGGGGTTTTATTGTCTTTTTTTCCTGTATAGTAAATTTCTTAAATATTATAGCTTAGACTAGTTGCACTTAAAAGCAGCTAAATTGCAGCGTTTAAGACATAAAAACGCCAATACTGAAAATAAATGCTGACCAGGGCTTCTTTTGCTTTTTCTATTTGGTAAATTTCTTAAATATTTATTACTAAAGTAGTATCCTGGATCCCAGTATCAAGTACTGGGATGACAGGAGGAGTAGCAGGAAAAAGAAGTGCTGGAATGACACCCGTAGCCCTGTCATTCCAGCGCGTGACGCTGGAATCTGGGAATTTATTAGGTTAGTGAGTATAAACGTTATGTTAAAATATACCATTTTATGGAAACTAGATCCCAGTGTCAGCTACTTGGATGACAAGAAAAGGAGGCACTGGGATGACGAGAAAGGAGCTACTTGGATGACAGGAGTAGGGATGCTGGAATAACACCATTGTTGACTGGCAAGATACTGTCAAAGTCCCAATAGTAGCCTCACTGTCAACGATGAGCTCTTAGGATCTGCTGCTAACTACAACCACTCCCCTACCCTTTCTAGTTGTTTATAGCTGTTAAATCTTAGAAATTTATCAAAATATGGAGAGGCAATAAAGGGAGTGGTCCCTCTTAAATAATTAGATAAAAAACTCGGTAGATTATTTTGAAATTCATGCATTTTTTGTCTGTAATTCTTAAAAGCAATAACCTTTACTTTATCATAGTCAAGTTTCCAATAAGCAAGTTCTGAAACTTCTTTTTTTGTTGTATATTCTACCGCTAAAGCTTGTAAAATTAATTGCGGAAAAAATCCTGACATAACTTCCTCATTCGAAGGCGGTGAACCGAGTTTATAGTCTATAATTGCTACTTGCCCATTTGGCAGATATTCAACTCTGTCGCATCTTGCTGTTAATGAAATTTCTTGTAACCCCCAAGTAGCTTCGGCATTACATGTCGAAACGCAAGCTAACGGATAGGAAAAGCTCTTCTCTAACTCAACTTGATTGTTTCTAGTCCTATCAAACTCGACAAAAGACTGAATCACCTTCTGCAACCTTACCCACCACATATTTGAAAAATTAAACCGATTAGCTGAAAATACTTCTTGTGCAATGCGCATTGGCGACTTTCTATCATGCAAATATCTCTCAAGAATATTGTGCACCATAGTGCCAAATTCCAATATCGATGGCTTAAAATTTAAGTCTCTTAATTGTTTAAGGTTCAGTATATATTCAACGTAAAATGAATAAGGGTTACGAATCAGTTTTTCTACCGCGCTGCAAGACATCACTTGCATTGTTTCTTCTCTGACCTCAGTTTGAGGTTTTGGCATAGGCTGAGTGCATGGCACAACGCATTCAGGCGTATTTAATATTCTTAGCCAATCGCGATAAGGATACTTTGATCCCTGTAACAGAATTTCTAAACGCTGCAATAGAATTAGTTTCTTGTTGCTTAGCAATCTTGTGATGTACACTTTACTTGCACCAAATAAACTGCGCAGAGTATATAAAAAACACCCCTGCTCCTCTTGCACGGAAGGAAGGTCGAATTTTTCTCTTGTCAGCGCATTCAAAAACGGATTTTGAAAACTTGGCATATCATAAAATCCAGCAAGTATTACAACTTTATTGTGATATAAACTGAATCTATTGAGGTCGCTTGCTACAGAAAAAAACTCTTTCTTCAAAAACAAGGTTAGAACTTGGCTATATAACTCCAGGGAACACTTAATCGTTATGCCCTCACATGCATTTAAGAAATCACGGGTAAAATTACCTACTTCATTACTTAGCTCTGAAAAGTCTACCCCAGAAAGCAAATTAATACACTGCAAGTGAGCTGTTACCACATCAGAAATAGGGCAATTTATAGAATTAAGTAAAGGATTAAATATAGCTTCTAATTTATTGATAATGATCAATATATCTTCTTTATATTTTAGCTTTTCATGGGCATTGATGACATTTATAATACTGCTTCGGCCGTTCGTACTGAAGCTGCGTAATATCTCTATTTCGAACTCAGATAAAATTTGAGTGTATTCTTTCTGAGTATAACCCAAAGTCACTAACCTATGTTTAAGAAGAGAAAGAAGTGCCACGCTGTTCCAATTTGAGGTCAAAACTTCAATACTATAAAGCAGAAGCGTTATATAAGAATAGTTTTCCGACATGGAACACGCCATACGAGTTGCAAGTAATTTATCAAAGACACGCAAGGAAACTTTTTCATAACCTTCATTCTCTATAATTAGTGACGTCACTTGTGCTTCTTCCTCCCTCGAATCACAAGTGATGACTTCGATATTTCCAATGCCCCCATCGTTAACTTTGCTAAGGTCAGCAGTTGTATCAAAGATGTAATCAATAATTTCGTTATCCACAGTGTTCAAACAGATAACATTTTTCCTATCTACATTTAAATAATCGAGCAGATCTTTCAGGCAATATTGATAGTGTTTTTTATCAAGCGATTTCCAGTCTTTCTCTTTAATTTTCAGATTCAGATTAGGTAAAATTATCTTTCCAAGTGGTAGGTCATATATAGCTTTAATCAATAACTTGTAGATTTCACCCTTTCCAATTCCAACAAAGATTATATGTTGATCTTTCTGCAGAAAGGTTATCATATTGTTTATGTAGTCACTTTTATGTTCTAGTATATCTACTACTTCTAGATCTTTTAAAGTGTTACTCCAAGTTTTAATAAGTAAGTTTTTGAAATTCTCTATTTTCTTTGAGTGCTCATCGAACTGATAATAATCTGCTATTTGGGTATATTGGATTTTATCAAGCAGTGATGGCAAGCTATAAGCCAAATCAATAGGAAAATTATCATTGTTTTCTTTATTCCACTCCAATATGAATTGAATCAACAGCAGTGTCCTTTTTGTCGGCTTGATAACTTTAACTCTATCAAGATTTAATATTAAATCTTCCTCATCAATGTTCTCTAGCGAAACTATCTCTGGTAAAATTATGCATTTTTTAGCGCTGCAATTCTTGAATGCACTCAGTAGCGCTATCACATCCCTCTTGCAGGGAAGGATGACTTTTACCTTGGGAATTTCTTCTTTTCCATACTCAGAAAATATGTGCTGAGCAAGCACATCAAAAAAGGATTCATCTACGTCAGCAGTAAAAACTCTTCCCATGAAAAATGACAACTAGTACGATGTTTTATTGTACAGCAAAATATAAATGTGCTCACAGTTTCTGATGTTATTATATATTAAAATCTTTCACAACATTACATGACAAACATCAGAATAGAAGTTTTAAATAAATATGAGCAAGTTGGCAGCAGATGGTTAGTTAACGTTTATTCGATTTATATAAGCGAAGAGTTACCATCAAAATTATATGAAGAAATTTGTAGGCTATTTTATAACAAAATCATACAGGACTGCCGTTGTTACTCCTACAACGAAAATCTTGAAGAAGTTCAATATGATTTCATAGAACCACAGGTTGAGTGGGGCTTGGAAATAAGCTTCTTACCTGGTATGACCGACAACATAGGCAACACAGCAAAACAGATTGTTAAAGAATATTTAATAAGCAAGGGCTATATTGATCCATCTGTCATGCAAATTTCCTCTTCTGTCATTCCAGCGCTTGACGCTGGAATCTATAGATCCCAGTGTCGGGGCACTGGGATGACAGACGAAAGGGCTGGAATGACACCAATTGAGATCAAAGCAAGAAGTTCAAAACTGATCTTGGGTAAAGGGAACCTACCAACCGAGGATGATATAGAATTCAACCCTATCACTGAGTATTGCACGCTTATTTATAGAGAAAACGGCAATTTCCGTTGGAGGTATTACAGTAAACAAAATACTCCACCTGGTGTCATTCCAGCGCTTGATGCTGGAATCTATGGATCCCAATGTCGGAGCACTGGGATGACATCCTATGGCACTTGGATGAGAGGGGGAAAAATAGGAATGACAGAAGGAAAGACTGGGACGACACCAGGTAACGATGGGGCTAAGCCTGTCGACCTCAATGTAAGTGATCGAGAGCTTGAAAAGATTAGCAGAGATGGAATCGATGGCAATGGCACTCTAGGCCTCTCCCTTGCAGCAATGAAAGCTATAAGGGATTATTTCGAAAAACTCGGTAGAAATCCATACGACATTGAACTTGAATCCCTAGCGCAGACTTGGTCTGAACATTGTAAGCACAACATCTTTTGTTCTCCTATCGATGAAATAAAAGACGGTCTATATGCGCATTATATTAAGCGTGCAACGCGTGAAATAAATTCTGACATATGCGTGTCAGTCTTCTCCGACAATGCAGGAGGAATAATTTTTGACGATGATTACTTGATTGTAGATAAAGTTGAAACCCACAATAGCCCTTCAGCTCTCGATCCGTTTGGTGGAGCAATGACTGGAGTGCTTGGAGTTAACCGCGATATACTGGGCTTTGGCAAAGGTGCAGAGCCTGTAATGAATACCTATTACTTCTGCTTTGCCAAAGAAGCAAAAGGCAAATTTTATAGAGATAAAGAGCGCACTGATGAAATTTTGCCACCAAAATATATCATGAAAGAAGTAATTCACGGTGTTAATGTTGCTGGCAATTGTTCTGGCATTCCAACACAACTTGGATCGGTATATTTTGACGATAGATTTTGTGGAAAACCGTTGGTCTTTGTTGGAAGCGTTGGGATTATTCCGCGCAATATAAATAATGCACCTTCACACATTAAAAAGCCCAAAAACGGCGATAAGATTGTAATTATTGGCGGAAGGGTTGGAAGGGATGGAATTCACGGTGCGACGTTTTCTTCAGAAGCACTATCGGGAAACAGCCCTTCAACAGTTGTGCAAATTGGCGACCCTATAACGCAAAAAAAATTGTCCAACGCTGTCATAGAGGCAAGAGATCTTGGTCTTTACAATGCGATAACAGACAACGGAGCGGGAGGACTGTCATCGTCCATCGGTGAAATGGGAAAGAATGGATTTGAAGTTGATTTAAGCAAGGTTCCACTTAAAAACGATGGTATGGCTCCGTGGGAAATATGGATATCAGAATCACAAGAGAGAATGACTTTAGCAGTGCCGGAAGAAAATCTCCCTATGTTTAAGCAAGTCATGAAAAAACACGATGTGGAAGTTAGCGTGATTGGAGAGTTTAATAGTACGGGTGTGTCGACAGTTCGATTCGCTTCCGCTTCACCGATAATGAATAGCGAAACTGAGTTCCTACATAATGGCAACCCTAAAATGCATTTAAAAACAAAGCTGTGGTCTAAGGGGGCTACTGTCATTTCAATGTGCAACACTGGGATGACACCACATCAAGAAACTGAACTAAAAGAAATGCTGAGCAGACCAAACATTTGTAGCAAAGAGTTCATAGTGGTGCAATATGACCATGAAGTTCAGGGTTCGTCTGTGTTAAAGCCACTGCAAGGCAAAGGAAGAGTGTGTAGCGAAGCTGTTGTTTCAAGGCCAGTTCTTTCTTCAAACAAAGGTGTTGTGAAATCACAAGGGTTCGGCTCAAGTTATGGAGAAATTGATACTTACCATATGGCAGCATGTGCGATTGACACTGCCATACGCAACTATGTAGCTGCAGGAGGAAATGTAAATCATCTAGCGTTGCTCGACAATTTTTGTTGGTGCAACGCTTATGATCCAGAAAGACTGTGGCAACTAAAGAGGACTGCAGAAGCTTGTTATGACTTTGCAACTGCATTTAAAACTCCATTCATATCTGGAAAAGATAGCATGTTCAACGACTTCAAGGGATATGACGAAAATGGTAAGAAAGTTATTATATCTGCGCCACCTTCATTACTTATTTCAGCAATTGGAGTTATAGAAAATATTGAAAATGCGGTATCGCTTGACGTGAAGATGCCAGGAGACTTGATATATGTGCTTGGTATAACATACGACGAACTTGGCAGATCTGAATATCAGCTATACAGTGGAATAGGTAATAACAACGTACCAAAAGTTGATGCAAAGAGCGCCAAGAAGTTGTATGAGCGCTACAGCCTTGCAATAAAAGATGGCATAATTGCCTCTGCAATTGCACCAAATCTTGGAGGGTTGGCTGTTGCTCTAGCAAAATCGCTAATTGCAGGAGACCTTGGTGCTGAAATCGATCTTTCACTAGTACCAATAGGAAAAACACAAAATGAAGATATAATAAACAAGATAATAATGTTTTCTGAATCACAGAGTAGAATTTTGGTTACTATTGCCCCGCAAAACCAGCAGAGATTTGAAGAATTGTTTAAAGGTATGGTTTTTTCGTGTATCGGCAAAGTGACAGAGGAGAAAACCCTAAATATAAAGGATATCTTAGAAGTAGATTTGAAAGATTTAGGGAACAGCTATCGTAGCATAGTATAGAATATTTTTTTCATTATGCTAAATAACTCCTTTACTATATGTAATGTTTATTTAGAATGGACGTATGTTATTAAGTTTAGGTAGGTTATGTATATTTTATTAATGCTCTTGTTCATCAGTCTTTCTTTACTTAACAATTCAAATAAATTGATGATATGTGCTGCCCTAGTTACGGGAGCTGCTCTAGCTGTAAATTCAATGGTTAAATTCTACGGCAAGAGAGAAGCTATATACAGCTTAATAACGTGCACAGTGTCATGTTGTATTCTTAAATGGCAAAATCTCAGTCCAATAATACTAATTTCATATACCGCAATTTTAGTATCTCTTTTTTCAAGTATCATTATTTTTGAAAAATTAAGGTCTAAGTTTGACTTTCATATAACAAATTTCACTGCTTTAATTATAGCATCAGTAGTTGACAGTACTGTTGTGTGTGTTGGGTTACTATACAAATTCCCCGCAGGTAAATGCTTATCGATATACATTAGAGATTTAGCTTTCAAATTTTCTTATATATCAATATTAAGTATTTGCTTACTAGTAGCAACACATTTATTCCGTTGGGCAAAGAAGAAGTATATTAAGCTTTTCGCGTAATCTGTTTTCGTGGCCAACGTTTTCTCAAGCCACATCGCCAGCAAATGTTGGCTAAGCTTAAATCTGCTACGGTAACTTCAAAATATATTGACTTTATGTACAATATTAGCTTTAAACCAGTAAAATAGGTTTCAACACATGCGCTTTCTTTGTTCTAACTATGTTCTTTTTTTGTCTTTATGCTGTCTTTCATTCTTTTTGTTACCTTCAATAGAGGCCCAAACAAACGATACGTCAGCAGCGGAATTTGTCCCCACACCACAAAGGAAAAAAAAGATAATTAAGCAACTGAGTACCGATGTTATGAAACAAATAGCACAACCGAGGCAAATCATAGAAATGCAAGAAGAAGTCAATATCGACGAAAGCAGCCCAATTCCAAAAAGAAAAAAAGGTGTAGATACAAAGCTGAAAGATGCAGTAAAGCCTAGAGAAACAGAGAATGAAATAAAAAGCGAAAAGAGTGTTAAGAGCAAAAAGAACGAGTTAGTTGTAGCAGAAATTGTCAATTCTATAAGAGACAAGCTTACAAAATGCTGGAGTATCCCTGAAAGCATAGCTTACAAAGAAAATTTTAGTGTAAAAATCAATCTATTATTATCCAATCAAGGTGAAATAATTATGGCTGATGTAGCAGACAGTAATTCCTACAAAAGTAATCCACTTTTCAGGTCAATAGCAGATAGTGCAATGCGTGCAGCATATAAATGTAGCCCAATAACTGGCTTGCCTGCCAAACATTACCACATTTGGCGTGAAGTGACACTAGACTTTATTCTAAATGGGTAAACAACAGACTGCTCACATGCAATCCAGGATGCCACTTTAGCTATAAATATTAAAAAATTTACCAAATAAAAAAAGACAAAAGAAGCCCCGTGGCGGCCAGTTATTTACTTTTGTGTCGAAATGTTGGCGTTTTCTTATCCTAAACGCTTAATAAGTGCAACTTAGCTGCTTTTTAATGCAACTAACCTTAGCCATAAACGTTTAAGAAACTCACTAAGCAGAAAAAAAGCAAAAGAA
>NZ_JAHDJT010000055.1 GCF_023661085.1 Wolbachia pipientis | reverse complement strand
TTTAAGTAATAGGAGGAATTTATGTCTCGTATAGGTGCTGCACCTATCAATATTCCTGCTGGTGTTTCAGTTGAGTATAATGGTGGTAAAATGTTGATAAAAAGTGCCAAGGTAGAAAAAGAACTTAGGCTATGCAGTGATGTTGTATGCCATGTTGTTGATAATCAGTTGCTGCTTTCTGTTGATCAAAGCAAAGATAATTATAATGAGATAAAGCCTATATGGGGTACTTATAGGAGCAATATTAACAATATTATTAATGGCATGATTAATGGTTTTTCTGTTGATCTTGAAATTAATGGTGTTGGATATAAAGCAGAGTGTGATGGTAAATATTTGACTTTATATCTTGGCTATAGCCATAATGTGAAGTATAAAGTGCCTAAGGATGTTGAGATTAAGTGTATAAAACCAACTCACTTAGTAGTGAGTGGTATAGATAAGCAAAAAGTCTATGTGGTAGCATCCGATATATGCAAAATTAGAAAATATGACCCTTATAAAGGTAAGGGTATTGTAATAAAAGACAAATTTATGTTGCGTAAAGTTGTAAGTAAAAAGAAGTAATTAAGATGAGAAGGTTATATAATTTTTTAAGTAATTCTGAAAAAAGGAAATTACGTAATAGAAAGAAGCTCAATAACGGCGCTGAGCGTTTACGTATATCCATATTCAAGTCCAACAGGCATTTTTACGCTCAGTTGATCAATGACGAAAAAGGAGTGACTCTTACCTCTGCTTCTACTTTGGATGCTAAAATTAGGGGTGTATGTAAAGGTAGGGTCAATGCTGAAACTGTAAAACAGGTTTCTTCTTTGATGGTTGAACGTTTATCTGATATGAAATTAGGGCAAGAGTTGGTGTTTGACCGTGGAGCATATAAGTATACAGGGTTGATTTCTCAATTTGCTGAGGCTTTAAGAAGTTCTGGATTTAAGTTTTAGAAGGTTTTTAATATGGCTGTAAAAAATTTACAAAATAACAACGATTTATCAGAGCTTTTAGTTTCAGTAAGAAGAGTGACAACAGTTACCAAAGGTGGTAGAAGATTTTCATTTTCAATTTTGGTCGTTGTTGGAGACGAGAAGGGTAGGGTAGGATGCGGAATGGGCAAACACGCAGAGGTTGCTGAAGCAAGGATAAAAGCTGTAAATGCTGCGAAAAAATCGATGATTAGAGTGTACTTGCGTGAAGGTAGAACTTTGCACCATGATATTAAAGCTAAATTTTGCTCTGGTGAAATAGTTTTAAGAGCAGCTAGAGCTGGAACAGGTATTATTGCTGGTGGAGCGATTAGGTCAGTTTTTGAAGTGCTAGGCATAAAAGATGTAGTAGCTAAGTCTACAAGATCAAACAATCCTCATAACGTTATATGTGCAGTGTTTAGAGCTTTTGATAATATGTTATCTCCTCGTCAAGTGGCAAGCAAAAGAGGCAAAAAGATTAGCGAGATAGTTGGAAATAGGTAAAGTATGAATAGTGCTATAAAATTAAACTCTATATTTACTAAATTATCGAAAAAAAAGAAGCCTAAGTTGCTAGGTAGAGGTATTGGTTGTAGTAAAGGCAAAACATCTGGTAGGGGACATAAAGGACAAAAGGCTAGAAGTGGTGTTTCCATAAATGGATTTGAAGGTGGACAACAGTCTATATATACTCGTTTACCTAAAAGAGGTTTTAACCCTATACGTAGGGATATATGCTTCATAATTAATGTTGGTGATGTGCAGCACTTAATAGAAACTAAGAAAATAGTGAAAGATTCCGTTATAGGCAAAGAGATGCTGTGTAAGCTAGGTTTCATAAAGTCTGTTAAGGATAAAATCAAGCTTCTTAATAAAGGTAAGCTGACTGAGAGGTGTGTATTTCACGTTGATTGTGCGTCAGAAGCTGCAAAAAAGTCTGTAGCTTCAGTTGGTGGTAGTGTAGAAATACTATCATAAATGATGAGCAGCAAGTCCACATTTAATAGTTTGGATCCTGCGTTATTATATAAAGGCGATTTATTGAAACGTATGTTTTTTACGCTAATCGCTTTAATTTGTTATCGTCTAGGTACTTATGTGCCTATTCCTGGAATTAACCTTGATATAATTAATGATATATTCCCTAAGGAAGGTTCTGGCGTTTTTGGAGTATTTAATTTATTTTCTGGTGGTGCATTAGCTAGGATGACAATCTTAGCACTAAGTGTTATGCCATACATAGTTGCATCTATAGTTATGCAGTTATTATCTTCTGCCGTCAAAGGAATTAATGAAGTTAAAAATGATGGGGAATCAGGACGTCGAAAGATGAATTCCTACATACGGTATATGACTATAGTGTTTTGTGTATTTCAATCGATTACTATTTTAATCGGATTAGAAAGAATGAATAGGGAAGGGGCATTAATTGTAATCGAACCTGGCCTTATGTTTCGTACAGTAGGTGTTTTCAGCCTTTTAGGTGGAACTATGTTTCTAATATGGCTTGGTGAGCAAATCAGTGCTAATGGTATAGGTAATGGTATCTCATTAATTATTTTTACTGGCATAATATCAGAGCTACATAGTGCTTTTTCATCTCTGTTAACATTGAATAAAAACGGTAGCATATCGTTATTTATTATCCTTTTTATTTTGGCGGTGTTTTTTTTGCTGTTGCTTTTGGTTATTTTTGTAGAGTCTTCTTATAGAAAAGTTGTTGTTCAGTACCCTAAAAAGCAGTTTAAAAAATTACATAGTGACGATTTTACTTATATCCCATTAAAGATTAATTTATCTGGCGTAATACCAACTATTTTTGCTAACGCAATTTTACTTACACCTATTTCAATTGCAAATTTCTATAAGGGATATGCTTTTTCTGACTTTATTTTGAACTATTTTATGGCAAATAAAGTAGTTTATATTGTAGCTTACTTAGCGTTTATAGTATTTTTTAACTTTTTTTACACCAATTTTATATTTAACCCAGAAGAAAATGCCGATTTTCTTAAAAAAAATGGTGGTTTTATACCTGGTAGAAGGCCTGGAAGACATACTTCTGATTACCTGCAAGATATAGTTTTTAAATTAACGTTCATTGGCTCCACATATTTGGTGGTTATATGTGCTGTACCTGAGGTCATAAGATATTATTATGATATACCATTTATTTTTGGTGGAACGAGCTTATTGATTATAGTTAACGTTGTTACTGATACTATTATGCAAATACAGTCCTATATCTTTGCGAATAGATATGATAGCTGGATAAAAAAATATGAGTCTAAAACGAGAAAATTAAGATGATTATTACAATTTTTGGTCCTCCTGGCTCCGGTAAAGGCACTCAATCGAGCCTGCTAATAGTAAAGTATAACTTAAAGTTAATTTCAGTAGGGGATTTATTGAGAAATATTATATCTAGCAACAGCGAGTTAGGTAAAAAAATAAAGGATACCGTAGAATCAGGTAATTTGATTCAAGATAAAGTTATATGTGAGTTATTACGTGACCAGCTTGCACTGGTAGATGATAATTTTTTGTTGGATGGTTTTCCGAGAAATTTAAATCAAGCTCGTTTCTTAACTCAAGCTTTGCTGGAGAGATATAATAGAGATGTGGATATTGTTATTGAGTTACAGCTTGATGATAAGATTGCGGTTAATAGGTTAAAGAGTCGCCTTGTGTGTTTAGACTGCAAAAGTGTATACAATGCATCTTCTCTTAAGAATGATGACGGTCTTGCTTGTATGAAATGTAAAAGTACAAGGCTAGAAAGGAGAATTGATGATTCTAACTTATCTGCAATTAGTAGAAGAATAAGCGAATATCACATCCAAATAAAGGGTTTACGTGAATATTATAAAGACAAATTGTTAACGATCAATGCTAATCTTAATGTTGATCAGGTAAGACAAGAGATAGAAAGCAAAATTTCTTGCAATTTAGTTTGACTCTGGATTGTTTTATGGTATAAATTAAGAGTTATTATTAATAAAGTATCGGAGTACCAGTGGCACGTATTGCGGGTGTAAATGTTCCAGTAAAGAAATGTGTTCCTTTTGCATTAACTTATATATATGGTATAGGTATTGCTACTGCAAACAAAATTTGTCATGCTTGTGAAATTGATAAGAGCAAACGTGTTTCGGAATTACAAGATAAAGACATAGAAAAGATCAGCAGTTTCATTAGGCAGAATTATTCTATAGAAGGTGAGCTTAGAAAAGAAGTGGCTATGAATATAAAGTTTTTAGTGGAAATGGGATGCTATAGAGGAGTGAGACACAGGAAAGGTTTACCTGTAAGAGGACAAAGGACTCATACCAATGCTAAAACTCGTAAAGGTAGATCTCGTTTGCCTATTGCTGGAAAAAAATAAGATTTGTTATTATTGTAAATTTTAATGAAAAAGGTCAGAACAGTTGGTAAAAGTGCAAAAAAGTTTGTTACTGGAGTTGTCCATATTCGTGCAACTTTTAATAATACCTTTATAAATGTAACTGACGTTCAGGGTAACACTCTATACCAAACGTCTGTAGGTGCACATGGTTTTTCAGGTTCAAGGAAATCTACACCTTATGCTGCAGGTAAAGCTTCGGAATCTGCTGCAAAGATTGCAGTAGAAAGGTTTGGTATGAAAGTTGTTTCTGTGATAATCCGTGGCCCTGGTTTTGGGGCTGAAGCTGCAGTTAAGACACTTCAGGGATGCGGGTTAACAGTAACATCAATTGCGGATAAGACTGCAGTTCCTCATAATGGGTGCAGATTAAGAAAAAAAAGAAGAGTATAGAATATTTGAAAAGGTTATTTTATGTATTATAACGATAGTGTTTCTGTTTTTAGCAACTTAGATAAATTGACTAGACCTAATTCAATGAAGGTAGTGCCAGGTGATTCAAGTGAAAAAGGCGATGTAGTACTGGAACCATTGGAGAGTGGTTTTGCTTTAACACTTGGTAATGCATTAAGGCGTGTGATGCTGTCTTCTCTTGTAGGTAGTGCTGTTTATGGAATAAAAATCGAGGGCATAACTCATGAGTTTACTTCAATTCAAGGAGTAAGAGAAGATGTAACTGATATAATATTAAATATGAGTATGTTGAGGTGTAAGTTGAATGGCACTTCCAATAAATGCTTAAGTTTAAGTGTTAAGGGACCTTGTCAGGTATCGGCTGGGATGATAGAAACTGATGATCAGTGTTCTATTGTTAATAAAGATCTGCTGATATGTACACTTGGGCAGAATGTAGAGCTCAACATGACTATATATGTGGCTAGTGGGAAAGGCTACCTTCCTGTTGCTAAATATAAGGAAAACGAATTTTTGAAGTTAATGAATGAGCAAGATCTAATTGGGTTCATTCCGGTTAATGCTTTATATAGTCCTGTCAATAGAGTTTCATATAAGGTGGAGAATAGTCGTGTTGGTCAAGTTACTGATAAAGATAAGTTGATATTATCAGTTGAGACTGATGGTACAATTTCTCCAAGTCAAGCTGTTGACTCTGCTGCGAGGATATTACAGGAACAACTTCAGCCTTTTATTAGCTCTGACGTAAGTTATAAAAAATCGCAGGCTTCCTCATCTAATGGTTATAGGGATTTGAGCTACGACCCTATCTTATTGCGCAAAGTGGACGAGATGGAGCTATCTGTTAGGTCACATAATTGTTTGAAAAATGAAAATATCACTTATATAGGCGATCTTGTACAAAGAACAGAAAGTGAAATGTTAAGAACTGCTAATTTTGGTAGAAAGTCCTTGAATGAGATTAAGGCAGTTTTAAATAATTTCGGCTTGTCTTTGGGTATGGATGTTCCAAATTGGCCACCTAAAGATATAGATGAATTGGCTAGACAACATACTGATGAAGATTAGGTAATATATGAAACATGGAATAAAAAAGCGCAAGCTGTCTCGTCACACTGAACATAGGTTGTCGATGTTGAAGAATCTATCTATCTCATTAATTAACCATGAGCAGATTATAACTACTCTACCAAAAGCTAAAGAACTTCGTCCATATGTGGAAAAATTTATTACAATTGCTAAGAATAAGAATACTTTACACGGTAGAAGACTTTTGCTTTCACGCCTTCATAATAATAGGTTAGCAGTTGATAAGTTATTAAACGTTTTAGCTGGTCGTTATCAAGATCGTAAAGGTGGGTATTCTAGGATAATAAAGTTTAACACTCGAAAGGGTGATTGTGCTTCAATGGCAGTGATAGAACTAGTTGATAGGGATATTACAGCAAAAGGTAAGGTTTATAGTAAAAATAAAGAAGAAAATAAAGTAGTTACAAAAAGTTAATTGTTATCATAATTTTCTTTCTTATGATAAGTAAGTTACACTATTTTATAGGTTATTTTGGTGAGTTGTTAGTTTTAATATATCTAAAATCAAAGTGGTATAATGTTATAAAGCATCGCTATTGTTGTAGGTTAGGTGAAGTTGACTTAATTGTATCTAAAAAAAAAGAATTGATTTTTATAGAAGTTAAAACAAGCTTACTTGGAAAAGAAATACCGATATCTTCTCTTCAATGTCAGTCCATTGTAAATTCCTCTAAATATTTTCTAAGTAAAAACCTTAGTTTTTTAGATTATTCGGTTAGGTATGATTTATGTTTTCTTTCCTTAAAAAAAGGACCTGTCTATATAAAAAATGCTTGGATTGAAGAGAAATCCCAATGGTAAATTAAATTGTGTTACTCCGCTTCCAAATAGGTTTTATGTTGTATGATGCTCTAAAGCCTAATACAGGGGCTAAAAATAATAAGTTAGTCCCGTCTCCAATCCATATATGCCAAACCTATTTGTAATAGCTGCCGTATTTGACTCAATTCGTGCCCTATGATCGAAAGATCTACCAGATTTGCTAGCTTCCTCACCAGCTGGTATTTTTAATGTTGGCACTATGTTTTCAAATTGGTTACCAAGAATACCAAAATAACGCAGGCCAGCAAACGCTTGCACTTGTGTTGTAAGTTGGTAATTGACCCCAAGTTTTGTTTGATAAGCAAAAGCATACCTAGTTCTTCCTAAAAACTTAACTTTAGTTAATCCACCACCAATGCTAATATATGGAGTAAACGATTTTCCACCAAAATCATAATATACATTAACTAACCTAGCCGAATTATCAAAGCCTTCATTTCTCATTTTGAATGCAGCTCTAAATTTTACACTTGCATCTATATTTTCACATGTATTCTTTATGTCCACATCGACCTTTCCACTTCTCCATGGTGAGCTACATTCTGTTCCAGCAGAAGCATCTTTATTACGGCGAAGCTCTACGTATTTTGCCTTGTCTTTATTTGAATAATCTTCACTATATAAGTTAGTTTGAGAATACAAACTTTCAAACTCAATTTTAACATTCTCCAATATATACCCTACCGCAATACCACCAGCAAGCCCTGGAACGTACGTAGGATTACAGCCAGCCCCAATTCTCTCATTTTTATTAAAGCTAAAAACTCCCTCTGTTATATTGTTACCTACATTTTCTTTACCTTCTAATGGTCCAATTGTATTGAAAAGTGCATTAAAGTAGCTAGCTTTAATATAAAAACCATCTAAGTTGTCTGCTAGAGCATTCCAACTGAGCAAAAAGGTAGGCAGAACTATTAATGCATATCGTTTGTTTACCACAACAATACCTTTAAGCTTATACTTTTATACTACTACTAGAAAATTCCGCGTCAATCAGTTTTTACAAACGATTTGCTATTGTAACCAAGTTTTCGAGGAATGATTTTCTCACCGAAGTCAATATATTAATACCCTCACTATTATCTACAACAAATAAACATTTAAAAAATCTCTTAACTTCCGCCAAAGTGGATGGTTTTATGCTAAGACTACTAAAAATGGTAGTGAACATTTTAGAATTTTGAAGTATTAATTAGTGAGGATTTTTTATATGAGTAACAATTTTCCTGTCATCCAAGTACTTTCTTTTCTTGTCATTCCAGTGCTTGACACACAACTGTACGAACATTGCAATTAGCAGGTAATTTGCACAACAAACGGTGTCATCCCAGTACTTGATACTGGGATCTAGTTTAGTAATAAACATTTAAGAAATTTACCAAACAGAGAAAAAAGACAATAAAACCCCGAGGTAGCTAG
>NZ_JAHDJT010000054.1 GCF_023661085.1 Wolbachia pipientis | reverse complement strand
GTTAATAAAATCATACGGTGAAAGATGGTGTGAAAGGGTGGAAAAAGAGAGTAAACTATGGAAAAAGATCTTACATTGAAGGGTTTTTTTCAAGGCTGAAGCAAATATTTGGATTTAGCTTAAGAAATAAATCCGAGATAAGTCGTGGAAAAGAACTGCTAGTTAAGTGCTACTTGCTCAATAAATTTACTGACATTGGCATGGCTAAGTTTGAAATGGCTACATGAATTTGTCATAAATCACCACCGCATAAGTTGCTATGCAACAAAGCCATCCTAGTGTCAGCTACTTAGATGACAGAAGGAGGGGCTACTTGGATGATACCCATAGACCTGTCATTCCAGCGCGTGACGCTGGAACCTAGGAAAGTTTGCTTGTAAGCAAGCAAACTCATTTTGTGAACATAGAAAGTAGCTAATCTTAATTTAAAACACAATATTTTAATTATTATGGAAATGCTGGATCCCAGTGTCAGCTACTTGGATGACACCCGCAAATTACCTGCTAATTGCAATGTTCGTACAGTTGTGGGGTAAGGCCAGGAAGCTTATTCAAAATCAATAAAAATGTCTTTTTTTAAAGTTATGGTTATACTCCCGTAGCGTTCTATGGTAGAAAATAAACTGAAGAGTGTTTTACAAAATGATATTACGTAATTTACTGTTTTTACTACCGCCTGAAATTGCTCATTCCTTGGCAATCACGATATTAAAAAAGATGCCTTGTGGAAAACCTATAGAACTACCAGAATCTTTAAACGTAAACTTCTTCGGTAATAAACTTAGGAGCCCTGTAGGTCTTGCTGCAGGTTTTGACAAAAATGCGGAAGTTATAAGGCCCATGCTCTCATTTGGTTTTGGATTTATTGAGGCTGGTACTGTAACTAAACACCCTCAATATGGAAACAAAAAACCGAGAATTTTTCGGTTAATTGAAGACGAAGGAATAATCAATAGATTGGGATTCAATAATAGAGGAATAGACTATTTCCTTAAACGAATAAATGAAACCAAGCTTGATGACTGCGTTTTCGGCATCAATATAGGGAAAAATAGCACTTCGAAGGACCAAATCAGTGACTATGTTGACTTAATAAAGATGGTATATGGGAAAAGTAATTATATAGTGCTGAATATCTCATCTCCGAACACGCCCAATTTACGTAACCTGCACGATAAACAAGAATTATCGGAATTGTTGAGGTCCATAACTCTAACTCGGAAATCAATTGATAATTCTGAATCCATACCAATAATATTAAAAATTTCTCCAGACATAAATCAGCAAACAAAAGAAAATATTGCTGAGCTTGTATTGGAATACAAAATTGACGGCTTGACAGTAAGCAATACTACGGTTAGTCGAGATAATCTGCAATCTCATCACAATGAGATTGGTGGGTTGAGCGGCAGACCATTGTTTAAGCTTTCAACTGAGTTATTGAGTGACATGTATAAACTCACTAAGGGCAAAACATTATTAATAGGATGCGGGGGAATCTCGAGCGGTGCTGATGCATACGAAAAAATAAGAGCAGGAGCCTCTCTAGTACAACTGTACACTGCTCTCATATATCAAGGGCCTCAAGTTGTGAATAAAATCAATCTGGAGCTTGCAGAGCTAATAAGAAGAGATGGACTGAGTAACATCAGTGAGGCAGTGGGTTGTGGCTGTAGATCTTAACAACTTATTTTGATGGAGTAAAACTCATTTTCTGATATAAAGATACAGCAGGAAGTACTTCCTTTTAATACAACAAGTATGAAAAACGTGAACAATGCAATATCTAAAATCATCGACTATAGGTTCAAAAATGATGCGATATTAGAAGAAGCACTGACTCATCCAAGCTTAAATAAAAGAAATAGCAAAAATCAAACTGAAAATTACGAGAGGTTAGAATTTTTGGGTGATAGCATTTTGAATATGATTGTGTCTGCTATACTGTTTAAACTATTTCCTGAGGAAAGAGAAGGCGCGTTGGCGAAAAGAAAAACGGACTTAGTTTGTGGCAGTACGATTGCCAATGTCGCTAAAGAAATAGAGTTGGGCGATTTTATTCTCATGAATAATAGCGAACGCTGCAATGGAGGGAAATGTAACTTAAAAAATTTGGAAAACGCACTTGAAGCACTAATAGGCGCAATTTATATTGATGGCGGATTTAAAAATGTTGAAAGATTTGTTACCCAACATTGGGAGAAGCTGGCTAAGGATATGCTAATCCCTCCTCAAGATCCTAAAACCTCGCTACAAGAATGGACTCAGAAAAATAAATTACCTCTACCAGAGTATGAGCTTACAAAACAGACTGGGCCAGCACATAATCCTGAATTTACTATATCAATTCGCATAGAAAACTATGGTGAAGTTTCTGCATGCGCTTCTAGTAAAAAGGTTGCTGAACAAAAGGCTGCTGAGCTAATGCTAGAAAAAATTAACAATAGTGAAAAAAGCAATTCAACTTAATTCAAGTTTTAAGAAACAAAATCATCCTGATCAAAAACAAGTATCTTGTGGATGGTCTCTATAGATGAGAACCCTATAGCTTTAAGGCTATAAATTTGCAGCATTTAGTGTAGTGATTTTGTCAGACGAAAACAAAATTAAATACATTTTTAATGTTTTTATAGAAATCTATTAGAATGGTTTTATATGCTTTTTTTCTAATGATCATTTTTAAATGTTCAATGCTCATTTTTATCATCTCTTGTATATGCTTACCTACTCAGGGATATATTACCCAAATAGACGACAAAAATCATCATGATGTTGAGCACGACCATTCACTGAGGCAATGCAAGGGCAAAATTTTTCCTTTGGAGAGCAACAAACCAACAGTACCAGAAATTGTACCTTTGCCCGTAAAGTTTCCTGATTTCACGGCCAGTAGCCAGCTTATTTCTATTAATATTGGTGAAGAAGTGCCAGTAAAGGATTTGCTGATTGAGATAGGAAAACTTTCTGACATTAACTTAGATATAGATCCAAAAATATCAGGCAATATTATTTTAAAGCTAAAAGATAAAAATATAAATGAAGTAATTCAGAGCATAACTGATAGCGCCAAACTGCGTTATTCAACAAGTAATGGTGTGATTAGAATTGAGCAAGATTTACCGTACGCGCAAAATTATTACGTAGACTTTATCAATATTCAACACTCTGCTCAAAGCAGTTTTGTTGTTAACAACAATATTACCAGCAGCGACGGGGTCAATGCTGATAAGGACTATAACAGCGTTATGAGGTCTCAATATAGCAGCGATTTATGGAACTCATTGGAAAAGGGGTTGAATGCAATAATGGATGTTAACGGGGTAAATGATGGAGAATTTCTTTCATCTAATAGAGAAGCTGGTGTTATTATTTTGAATGCTAGAAAAAGCATCCACAGAGCTGTTGAAGAATATATTAATAAAGTTAAGCAGTTAGCGTCTTCTCAAGTAATGATAGAGGCAAAGATAGTTGAAGTTGTGTTAGACGATAAGTACCTTTCTGGTATCAACTTAGATGATTTATGCGATGGAACCAAACCTATAATGAATCAGGATAGTTCCATTATTAATTTAGCAATGAACTTTGGCGTGGGTGATCTAGGGAATTTAGTAAAAAGTTTAGACAAATTCGGCACTTCAACTGTGATTTCAAGCCCTAGAATACATGCCATAAATAATCAGCAAGCGATGATTTCTTTCACTAAAAATCACGTTTATTTTACCTTTGATATACAAAAAAACTCCAATCATACCTTAATTACCAAAATGAATAGTGTTCCAATAGGCGTTGTGTTAATAATCCATCCAAGTATCAATGTTGATACTAGTGAAATATTCATGGATATACACCCAACTTTATCGAGAATTAACGGCTACACTAAAGACCCAAATATAGAGTACATCGCGCAGCAGAGTAAAACAAAACTGAATAGTAACATTCCAATTATTGAAATTAGGGAAATGAACTCTATGTTAAAAATCAAGAGTGGTGAAGTTATGGTAATTGGCGGGCTTATAGAGCATAGAGAAGATAAGCAAAGCTTTAAAGCTACATTGCATCAGAAGTCAAAAAAGCTAGCGGATAATATGAGAACGGTAGAAACCGTCATCTTTTTAAAAGCAACAATTGTGCCAACGCTTGGTTTGTTAGATAAAAAGGACGAGAATTTATATATATATTAACTAAAAACTGAACATCAAACCGATTTCAATATTATGAGTTGATATGTCATCTGCAACCGGTATTGGAATGCTGAAGTAACGATAACCAAGGGAGGCTCTAACTTCCGGAATTATTGAATAATTAACACCAAGTTTCACTTGATAGGCAAACCAAGGAACATTTAATGGCATTGAATTTTTAGGTGACCCATTAACCTTTTTTAATCTAAAAACTGTTGGTCCTATACCAAGACCGATATATGGAGCAAATTGTGTATCCTGAATACTAGGATTATAATAGAAGTTTAACAAAAATGCGAATATACTGACTGATTTATCAAATACTGGTGGAGGGTTATCACTTTTAATATCGGCCCAAGAATACATAGTTTCAAAATCAATTCGGCCATTTTCTCTAGCATAGTAACCTAAAGATATGCTGCTGAGCCACTGGAAATCAATTTTACCATCAAATTGCTGTATACTCTTAATTTCATCTTCCACTATATTTCTTATTATAGAACCGCAACGGTTTTCAACTAAAGTGAGAACTCTTTCTCCGATTGCTCTTATGCCATTTATAAATGTCTCTGAGTTATCGTAATATATCTTGCCACCGTTGGCACTAACATAGAAATTAAGTCTTTTATCTTCAACTGATGTAACTTCTTTTTCATCATATTTTCTAGATTCATGGCATACAAATTTGTCTGCAAGCATTAGATCTTCAGCATCACCTGCATTAGCCTGAGCAGAAAAAAAGCTAATACATAAGATTAGCAATATATCAAAAACAGTAGATCTTTTCATCATAAACAACTTACAATACTTTTCTCATATCAAGAAATTAAGAAACCAATTAAATAACCACTCTCCATTCCTATAACGTTAGCTTTTACAATGCTTTTAGCCTGAACCTCTGATGAAAGCTTTATTAGTGCAAAATTTTCTGCCCTGCCGATATTATTCTGCTCAACTAAAACGCTTTGTTTAGTGCCGATCAAAGATTGATAAAAGTTATTCATCATTTCTTTACTTATTTCCCTCAAGTTTTTTACCCTTTCTTTACGCACATTCTCTGGCACTTGTGGCATTCGCGCAGCAGGCGTGTTCTTTCGCTTTGAATATGGAAAAGCATGTAGGTAAACTATGTTCGTTTCCTTTAGTAGATTAACAGTATCTTGAAACATTTCATCAGTTTCCGTTGGAAATCCAGCAATAATATCAGCACCAAACGCTATATCAGGCCTCAATTCCCTTACTTTATGACAAAATTCTATCACTTGCTCTCTACTGTGACGACGTTTCATCCTTTTTAGGATTAAATTATTACCAGATTGTAAACTTAAGTGTAAATGTGGCATAAATCTTGATTCGTTAACTATTAAGCTCATTAACTCGTCGTCAATTTCAGCAACATCAATGGAAGAAAGCCTAAGTCTCTTCAATTCCGGTACATCCTTTAAAACTCTCCTGATCATTGAACCAAGTGAAGGTTTGCCAAATAAGTCTGTACCAAAATCAGTAATATCAACTCCTGTAAACACTACTTCTTGGTAACCGTTTGCTACAAAAACCTTGATTTGCTCTATAATATTGTTTATTGGTACGGATCGGTTGTTTCCTCTTGCTTCAGTAATTGAGCAAAATGTGCAGCTATGATTACAGCCGTTTTGGACTTCGATAAATGCTCTTGATTTATCCTCAAGCTTATTAATTAGAATAGGTTCTGACCTGCTTGCTTGATTATCACTGACTAATATTTTGTTATTATTTAGCAAATAATTTTCAGTCTTTAGTTTATCTTGATTGCCCAGCACTTTGCTTACACCAGGAATGTTGCTGTACGATTTAGGATCTAATTGAACGGCACAGCCAACTACAATAATTTCTTTACTTGGATCATTTTTATGAATCTTACGTATTTTTTGTTTCACCTGGCGTTCTGCTTCATTTGTTACTGCACAACTGTGTACTACAACAACATTTTTTCTCTCTGCTTTTCTTAGTGCTTCTTTAATTAACTCACTTTCATAAAAATTTAAACGACAGCCAAATGTTACTACTTCATTCATGCTAGACTTCAATCGATTTTATAATTTAATTATTATATCAAACATTCAAGTAAAGTCATTAAGCCTCTTATGACCAGGCTCAGAAATGTGAGAATGATTTGCCTCAAGCAAAAATTGTGTAACTGCGCCAGCTTAAGGAATATTAACCCAGAAAAATCGCACCAACTTGACGTTGGTGCTTGAAGCTACTTATCCTTTTACAGAAAAAGTTTTATAGTATAGCAGGTGAATTTGGGAAAGTCAACTATTTTTTTCATACTTTATCATGCCACCACATCCTGGGACTGTACAACACAGTCTTATTTCAATCGTTTATCACCTTTGGCACTACAAAATATCCATGCTCAGATTTTGTATTGGACAATATCTCCTCTTTAATGTTCTGAGCATTGACAACGTCATCACGTACGTGAATGTCCTTATCTATACTACCATAACGTATAGGAGAAACACCTTCAGTGTTAACTTGCAACAAAACATCATGTATCCAATCCAGCATCGTTAGTTCTTTGGAGTAGTGCTCAATTTCGTCATTTGATAACTTAATTCTTACAAGCTGTGCAATTTTAAGCATTTCTTCCTTAGTAATTGTTACTTTTCTTTTGTTCACAAACTCTATTAGCGAGGTGATGACGTCTTCTGTTGATCTAGCTGGCATTCTTATCCTCTTTAATGAAGTGAACCAAAATATTTGCAGTTGAAACAACTTCGATTTTATCAGTTTTTTCAAATTTGTGAAGTATGGTGTCCGTGATCACTAATTTATCCAGAGAAGAGGAAGAGATTTTTTCAATTGCATTTCCCGAAAACACACCATGTGTGATGTATGAAATTACAGACTTTGCCCCGTGACTTTTCAAAGCAAGAGCGGTATTGCATAATGTTCCACCAGAATCAACTATATCATCGATGATGACACAATTCCTATTTGTCACTTCTCCTATCACATTCATTACCTGAGATGTACCTGCTTTCTCTCTATATTTATCTATCACGATAATCTTATCACTCAATTCCATCTCATACTTTTTCTCTAAAGTCTTTGCAAAAGCACGCGCTCTACCGATTGCTCCGACATCGGGTGCAACTATTGCCAAATTCTCTGTATATATGGAGTCAGCAAATACTTCAAAGCAGCTCAAATTAGCGACTGGTATATCAAAAAACCCTTCAGTTTGACTTGAATGCAAATCAATAATTGCAACGCCATTTGCACCTGCAACCTGGATGAGATTTGCAGCTAATTTTGCACTCAAAGCAGATTGCGTATTGTCATTTTTAATAACCCTATCTTGCCTGCTATATCCATAATAGGGAATAATCGCCGTTATTCTTTTGGCTCTTGACCTCTTTACTGCATCAATTGTAAGCAGGAGCTCCATAAGGTTGTCATTTGTAGGAGGAGAAATTGACTGTATTATGTATGCCTCTTGATTATAGATATCGCCTCCCACGCACACGTTCATCTCGCCATCGGCAAATCTTGATACCTGAGTAAGGGATGGTTGAACATTTAGCTTGTTAACTATCGATTCCCCTAATTCTTTACTAGCGCTACCTATTATTATCTTCATAATCTACCAATTGAATTGTAAGATTATACAGAAACTATGGGGTGATTGAAACTCTATTCTAAAGTTCTTATCTCCTGTCATCTCAGTACTTGATACTGGGATCTAGTTTTCCATAAAAATGGTGCATTTTAACACATAACTTTTACACTCACCTACTTGGTAAAATTCCTAGATTCCAGCGTCATGCGCTGGAATGACGAAGTTATGGGTATCATCCCAGCATCTCCTTTTCTTGTCATCTCAACCCCTATGATGTTATCCAAGTAGCTGACACTGGAATCCAGGATACTACTTTAGTAATAAATATTTAAGAAATTTACTAGATGGAAAAAGGCAAAAGAAGCCCTGGTCATTATTTATTTTCAGTATTGGCGTTTTTAT
>NZ_JAHDJT010000053.1 GCF_023661085.1 Wolbachia pipientis | reverse complement strand
CATAAAAACGCCAATACTAAAAATAAATACTGACCAGGGCTTCTTTTGCCTTTTTTTCTCACCTGATAAATTTCTTAAATATTTATTACTAAAGTAGTATCCTAGATCCCAGTGTCGCGCGCTGGGATGACGGGAGGAGGGGGCGCTGGAATAACAGGAGGAGTGGCAGGGAAAGGAAGTGCTGGGATGACACCCGTAGCTCTGTCATTCCAGCGCGTGACGCTGGAATCTAGGAAAGTTTGCTTGTAAGCAAGCAAACTAATTTTGTGAACATAGAAAGTAGCTAATCTTAATTTAAAACACACCATTTAATCATTATGGAAATGCTAGATCCCAGTGTCAAGCACTGGGATGACAAGAAGAGAGTACTGTGATGACAGGAGGAGAGGTACTTGGATGACAAGAAAGGAAGGTACTTGGATGAGTGTGCCGTAGAAGCGGTAAGCTGAAACTGCATAATAGATGAGGGCGCGGGAATGACACTGTCATAAAGGAACCGGTGCCGTCTTATTAACTGGCAAGAGAGTATCTACTTAGATGATACCCTCTTGGCAGGCTCAAATCACAATGTTCGCACAGTTATGGCTTATATTTTTGTAATACTAATTATGTTAAACTCTCTTGTATGGCTCCCTTCGGTTGGAGTTATATTAAATATTAATTCTTTTCCATCTGAAGACAAAGTTCCATTATCTACCCTATAGTTATTCACATGACAACCGCTGCTGTCTTCTATTCTTTCTTCTATTTGTAAAGATCTGAGATCAAGGACAATATCTTTATGTATGTTCTCATTCGGACCTATATATTCATATAGGTTTTTAAATACCAAGTTCTCATGTTCATCACGTTCTACTATATATGTGCTAAGATCTGTAAGATCTGGACTATCTTTATTATATTCAGATACTACATAATAAGCATTATCCTCGAAAAATCCCGAATAGTCATCGAAAAGATTTATAAAGTCTGTCATAATGTTTACCCTTTGCTATCAAACTATTAATATGATAACTGATATTCCTGTATAAGTCAAGTAAGTTAATTTATTAGTATTTTTGGCGATCAGGCCCCAGCTATCACACCACTTGGAGATTTTCCTTTTTGCTCAATTCTTTTACCTTTGGCTCGCTGATCATAGTCCGAACGATATTGGCTGCCATAGCAGCACAACCCAAAATGGGAAAAGTAATAGAAACAAAAGGAATAATAGGAGATTCAAAAGGTAATACAGGTATAATTCCCCCTATTAAAAACGAGGCGCTAGATGCGATATTAATATGGATCTTTGTTAGCTTTTCCTGTCCTGGAGTGTTTTCTATGCTAAGCTGATTATTAAGATTGCGTTTTCGAAAGTGGTCAACATATGACCATATGTTCAAACCGAGTGAAACTATACTTAGTGCAATACTCAAAGCAGCAGAGTGCAAATTTAAGCTAGGAACATCAAAAACCAGTGATGCTATGTACCCAATAAAAGAAGCAATGGATAGCATGGTAACTAGACGTTTTGAGTAAGTTCTTATTTTTTTTCTGTCAACAAGCCTCTTTTTCTTACAACCCATAAACTTAAGCATAATTAATACATCATGGCATTAATTCGTTCAAAAACAATGTGTAAGTTAAGAGTGCCCGAGAGAAGACTTGAACTTCCACAACTGAAAAGTTACTAGCACCTGAAGCTAGCGCGTCTACCAATTCCGCCACCCGGGCTTTTTGTGGTTTACTGTGTTAAAATTAAATAATATACTTAAGCAATTTTTAGTTCAAAGATAATGTCGGACAATTTAAACCTAGATCAAATATTTTTTGCTCAAAACAATGTTAATATTAATAACGTATATAAAATAGTCAACCATGCTTTGAGCAATAGTGATGGCGGTGAGCTATTTTTAGAGTTTTGTCAGTCAGAGTCCCTGGTTTTCGATGATAACATATTGAAGCACATGGATTTGAATACCAGAAGGGGATTTGGCCTGAGGTCTTTTTGCGAGGACAGCACATCTTTTGTTTGTTCTTCTGAGATTAGCGAAAAAGAAATTAGTAACGCTGCTTCTATAGTTAAAAGCTCAGTGTCTTTGAACAAAACAAATTCAATAAGCTTAAGCAAAGAGACAAAAAACCTATATTCGAAAATTAACCCCATAAATGAAATAGATCTAAGCTCAAAAATTAAACTGCTCAATGAGGTTAATGAGTATGTAAGATCCAAAAATAACTGTGTGAAACAAGTAAAAATAACTCTAAGTGGAGAATGGCAAGTTGTACAAATAATAAAGGATGATCACAGATTAAGCGACATCAGGCCTCTAGTACGTTTTAATGTGCTGGTTATCATAGAAAAAGATGGCCGCACTGAAAGAGGTTCTGCCGGACACGGTGGACGGGATTCTTGCAGTAAGTTTATTTCTGAGAAAAAGTGGAAAGAAGTTGCAAGCCAGGCTTTAGAACAGGCATTAGTAAATCTTGAAGCAGTTCCAACTCCGGCTGGAGAGATGACAGTTATTCTAGGTCCAGGCTGGCCAGGAGTGTTGTTACATGAAGCTGTGGGTCATGGACTCGAAGGCGATTTTAATCGTAAAGGAGTCTCAGCATTTTCAAATTCTATTGGTAAACAAGTAGCAGCTAGTGGCATCACAGTAGTTGATGACGGAACTCTGCCTAATTTGCGTGGTTCTATTAGCATAGATGATGAAGGTACTCCTTCTGGTTATAATGTGTTGATAGAAGATGGAATCCTCAAAGGATATATGCAGGATCATATGAATGCTAAACTCATGGGAGTAAATCCAACCGGTAATGGTAGGAGGGAAAGTTATAAGGAAGTTACTATGCCGCGCATGACAAATACCTATATGTTGCCTGGAAAACATACACCAGAAGAAATAATATCTAGCGTGAAGAAAGGTCTATATGCAGTAAATTTTGGTGGTGGGCAGGTTGATATAACATCAGGAAAATTTGTTTTTTCATCTTCAGAAGCTTATTTGATAGAAAATGGTAAAATTACACAGCCAGTCAAAGGAGCAACGCTAATTGGTGACGGGCCAACAGTGCTGAAGAAAGTATCCATGGTTGGCAATGACTTAAAGCTAGATCCTGGTATTGGTACATGTTCAAAAGATGGACAAAACGTGCCTGTTGGAGTTGGTCAACCAACACTCAAAGTTGACGCAATTACGGTAGGCGGGACTGAGTTATAAGTTAGGGGTATTGGCCTGATTTTCTACTGCTTTTTGTCGTTGATCTTTCAATCTTTCTTGATAAGAAGGTTTATTAGGCTGCTCACTTTCTTGAGTAAGTTGCTTCCCAGGCGTTACAGCAGGTTGGTTATCTTTTCCAGCTCCCTTAACTTCGGATTTTAGACTTTCACTAATTCTACTACTAATCTCACTACCCCATTCTTTCTCCTCTTCAGTCTCAGGGTTATACAAAGTACCTTTCCTGTTATTTGAAAAGAGACTTTTGACTGCATTTACTTCAGTGAATAAGAGTCCAACAATAGCAATACCTATCATAATTGGGCCAGTGCCAAAGATTAATGTCGTAAAAGTAAAAAAAGCAACAGGAAGTAAAGATTTACGTAAGAACGTTGTGACCATCTCTTCATCACTAAGTGGTGGCTCATCTTTTTCTTTACCGCCACCTAAAAATGGTATTTTGTCTTTTAGCCCACTCATCAAGGAGCCAGAAATGTTTTTAGGATCTATCTTTATTCCAAGTGGCCACCCAGCAAGCTTTATAAGTGAATCTTTAGCTTCTGTACTGCGTATGTCATCTACACACTTATCAACCACTTCTTTTATTTTATTATTCTCTAAATTCTCTTTGCTAGCTAAATTTTTTTCTCTAATTTTCTCAAATACGGAAATTAAAAACTGAAGGAAATTTTCCTCACTTAGTGGCTTTATTCTTTGATTAACATCGTTGAATATCTTTCCTCTATTCTCAAATACAAAAGTAAAAATTTTCTTTTCATTTTCATTCTGTAATCGAGATACCCGTTCCTTTAATAACTTCAAATTACCCAGTAATTTTTGTTCTTGCTCCTTTGAAAGTTTTTCTTGCAGTTTCTTTGCTATTTTCTTTATCTCCTGTTGTGTTTGCTTTTCTAGATTTTCTAAAGTATCTAGAAAAGCTCGATAGATTAACTGATGTTTCCTTTTTTTAAAACTTTTCTTATCTTCGTTAGTTAACTGAATAGATGTTCCTGTGGACTCCTTCTTTCCTGCTTGTGGAGCTGATGTTATACTTACCATGGCTGACCTGTTTACATTTACCTATGTTTTAATTGTAGCATATTTTTTATATTAGTTCAAGTGATTTATAATCTTAAGAACCTGCAGCGTTTAAGTCATAATTAAGAAAATTTGAGCCCCAGTTGTCGCTAATTTTTACCTCCACTTCAAGCGGTATAGAAATTTTTACTGCATTTTCCATTACGTCTTTCACAAGTTTTGCTGTTTCTTGTACCTTATTGTCCTCTACCTCAATCAATAGCTCATCATGAACTTGGAGAATTATTTTACCAGCTTTTAGCTGATCATAAATTTGAATCATTGCACGTTTTGTTATATCAGCAACAGTTCCTTGCACAGGTGCATTTATTGCTACCCTTTCCGCAAATTGTCTTAAGTAAGGGATTTTATTGTTTATGTCTTCTACAAAGCATCTTCTACCAAATAAAGTTTCTACATAGCCGTGCTGTTTCGCGATAGACACCTCCTTTTCCATATAGACCTTTATCTCTGGATAACAGGAGAAATAATAATCAATGTATTCAGCAGCTTCCTCAACGGTAATTTTAAACCGCCTTGCGAGACCAAACGGGCTAATGCCATATATAATGCCGAAATTAATGGATTTTGCTTTTTGCCTCAGCTGTTTATCTACCTCTGTACCTTCTCGCACTCCAAAAACTTGCCTTGCGGTGATATTGTGAACGTCTTGTCCATTTGCAAAAGCTT
Organism: Wolbachia pipientis; assembly: GCF_023661085.1. Taxonomy (GTDB): domain Bacteria; phylum Pseudomonadota; class Alphaproteobacteria; order Rickettsiales; family Anaplasmataceae; genus Wolbachia. The sequence goes on along the minus strand of NZ_JAHDJT010000053.1, from coordinate 3,405 downwards.
CTTTAAATGCTGCAACATCTGCAATATGCGCCAAGAGTCTTAATTCTATCTGTGAGTAATCAGCAGAAATTATCTTGTGTCCTTTTGGCGCAATAAATGCTTGCCTGATAAAGCTTCCCTCTTCACTTCTGATAGGGATACTCTGCAGATTAGGATTGCTGGAGCTAAGCCTACCTGTTGCAGTTGTTGAGAAGCTCGTGTGTACTCTACCATCAAGAGGGTCAACTCGCTTGATTAGCGCATCGACATAGGTACCCTTTAGCTTGCTTAAGTGTCGCCAATCTAAAATTTTACCTGCAATTTCAGCTCCTTCCATTTCAAGTTCTTCTAGTACTTCAGAGTTTGTGCTATACGATCCTGATTTTAACTTTTTCTTCTTATTAAGCCCCATTTTATTAAACAAAACATCGCTTAATTGTTTTGGCGAAGCAATATTGAATCTTTCTCCTGCCAAATTATATATATCATTCTCAAGCACAGTGAGTAACTGTTGAAATTTATCAGACAATTCCTGCAGTTTTTGAATGTTTAGCAATATTCCATTTTGCTCCATGTTGAGTATCACTTTCATAAGCGGCTTATCGAAACGCTCGTAAATTGTAAAAAGCTTTCCCTGGAATAATCTTCGTGTTAGCTTTTCATGGATCGCTATTAAAGTTTTTGCTGAGAAAACCTCTACATTTTCACTCAAATTATGTGCAATTATGTTTGGAATGCTGTGATCGTGCTTTCCTGTGTCAAGGCTATATGACATTGTCATCAAATCATCAACTGAGCCCAGTGCTTTCTCTATTGTAGGAAATGTTTCTCTGATCTTTCTAATATCATGTATTATTTTAAGCACCCCGTTTGAAAGGAGAGTTGAATTAATCGTAATAATTGCATCTTGTAGGCAGTTTTGATCTATGTAGAAAATATTATCTTCACTGCAAGACAAGGAGATTTTGCTGAGTACATCGTTTTCAAAGTGGCAATGGATTGCGATTTTGCCTTCATATCTGCAGTGCTCCAAAAATTTTTCTAATTCTTCACTAATATATTCTAGTTTCTTTTCCGCGCTGGATTTATTATAAGAAAAAAGCTTCTCCGCTTTGCTTATCAATGAATTAAACTCATACTTCTTTAGAAAGGATAACAATTTCTCCATATTTGGAGGATGAACTTCATATTTTGCAACATCATGCTGAAGATCTACTTTCTCGCATAGTAATAAAAGTTTTCGTGAAGTTAGCGCTTTTTCCTTATGTTCGGTAAGAATATTACGTACCCTTGTTTGCTCAATGCTACTAATGTTTTCCAGAATATTGTCCAAGGAACCAAATTCATCAAGCAATTTAGCTGCAGTCTTTGGGCCTATTCCTGGAACGCCTGAGATGTTATCAGATGCATCTCCAGTTAGAGAAAGTAAATCAAGAAGCTTGTTCGAATTTACACCAAATTTTTCTATTACTTGTTTTTCATCTATGTATATATTTTTGATAGGGTCGAATATTAAAATGTTGTAATTCAAGAGTTGAAACAAATCTTTATCTGACGAAACTACTACCACCTTAAAGTCTTGGTGGTTGGCGTATTTTGCAGCTAATGTTGCAATTATGTCATCTGCTTCATAGCCTTCAATCTCTTCATAGCTGAGATTGAAAGCTTCTACTGCTTCCCTTAGTATTGCAAACTGTGGAATCAAGTCCTCAGGAGGAGTTACCCTATTTGCTTTGTACTCGGGGTATAAATCGTGTCTAAAATTTTTTTTGCCAGAGTCAAATGCTATGGTCAAGTAATCCGAGTGAGTAATGTACTTAAGAACCATATTTAGAAAGCCGTACACGGCACCTATTGGAATACCGGTTGTGGTAGTTAAATGATGCAAAGCGTAATAAGCTCTGAAAAGAAAGCCGTAACCATCAATGATTGTGAAAGTTTTTTCTTGCATTGTAGATATTTATGTGTGCCTTTGATAGTTTATTATTTGGATATAAAAATCAAGCCTTTGTTTCTACTTTTGAGCACTGCAAGAGACTTTGCTAAAAATAATATTCATGCATAGTTAATAGTTATCGTTTAAAATTAAGTTGTATTGGTAATAAATTGAGGGTTTGAAATGAGTAAAAAGACGGGAAAATCAAAAAGGTCGAAATCAGCTGGTCAGCCTATAAAGGCTATCAGTAGCCCGATTATTCCTGACTCTGCTTCAGTCAAAAGTGAAACAATACCAATAAAAGTTAGATCAAAAGCTAAAGCAAATAGCCGAATTCCTGGAAAAGATAGAACCCACTCCTTGTCAACTTTTAGCATTGACTCTGATACAGTATCAATATCAAGTAATAGTGGAATATCGTCAAGCTCCAGCACGATAAGTGACAGCGAAGTGTTTGATACAAGATCAATATCAGGCGATAGTGGAATATCATCTGGTCGAACTACACCAACTGCCTCAATAGCAGAAGATCACCCTAAGTCAAAATCGGCAAGCGGTAGAAAATCACCTATTCAGGAAAAATTGAAGAAAGTCAGCATTCCTGAAGTGCCAAAAGATTTTGTCATATCGAAGAAAAAACCTCCTCAGATAAAGAGTAAACCTCAACAAACTCAAAAGAAAGTTGAGCAAGCTGTTAGCCTTGATGATCAAATTAAAGCTCTACAGAATAAACAAAATGCTCTGCAGCAGAAGCTCACTCGCCTTAAGAAGCAGAGTAAAGCATTTATATTTATAAAGTCCAAAGAACAGAAAGCTAAAGAGAAGGAACTGAATTCTCAATTAGAGGAAGTAACAAAAGCTAGATGGAGAGTTGAGCTTGATAGAAAATTTGAAAGTGACAAAGACTCAAAAATTTTAGATTTTGTAAATAAATCTCGTGATGTAAGTAACTCTAATAATAAACACCTAGAGGGAATAGATAAAATAGTACAAGAGCACTTTCGACAGTATGGACATTACATATGTGATAACTGTAATGACTTTCTGAATTCAAGATCTTTTGTGTACAAATCCCTTCAGGAAATCCTAGATAGAGCTAATCCTATGTATGAAGATAAACAAATCTTGCTCAGATATGATGCATATCAGGTTAAAAGTCTGTTGCAAAGTAGTAACATAAAAGAGAAAGAAGATCAGAGAGCGCTAAAAGAGATGTATGAAGACTTAAAGAATGAAATGAGTAAAAGCAGGAAGAACTTCGACTCAAAAGATGATCAATATATTCATAAATTAAGGAAAGGTAGAAGCGCATCACCAAATTCGATTATGAAATCTGTGCAAACAGCGCAGCAGTCGCAACACTTCAGGTCCTGAGGAACAGAGTTTATCGTTGCTGCAGGCTCTCGCATATCAAACTAGCTTTGGCATATGCGAAAAGACTACTTGACAACCTCCCCCGTTACCCTTATTATAGCATTGAAGCTATTTGT
>NZ_JAHDJT010000052.1 GCF_023661085.1 Wolbachia pipientis | reverse complement strand
AACCTCGCTTAGCTTCGCTAAGTATTTCTTAATGCGTACCACGGCGCACGGTTTTATAGCACAGGTACCTTTAATACTAGCCCCTTTATCTACTAGGAACTTTACAACCTCCAATTGACCACGCTCAGCAGCAAAATATAAAGGTGTATAACCACGTTTATACCAACCATCGTGCTCCACGTGAATATTAGCTCCTTGATTAAGACACCTTTTAACCCTATCAAGGTTGCCTTGCTGTGCAGCATCAAGTAATTCTTGATCAATTGTTCTCATAAACCCTCCAAAGTTGTTACTAAATTATGTAAATTCCAGTGCCTATACCATAGATATTTTTTGTACGCAACAACTTTTTTGAAATTGTGAGTTTGAATTGATGGTAACTTTTATGTCGTCACACTCTGAGTTAGCCAGTGACTACTCTATTTCTGCCACTGTTTTTTGCTTTATATAGATATCTGTCAGCGCGTACTATAAATTTTTTAATGTTATCAAGATCAGGTTTTTGCATTTCTGCAATTCCAATGCTCACAGTCACACTATGAGTTGTGTTCTCGCCTGAGAGCACAAAAGGTTCTGTAGCGATAATTTCACGTATCCTCTCTGCAACAGTGTATGCATCTGATATATTGGTATCTGGCATTACAACAACAAATTCCTCACCACCAAACCTAGCTAGCAAGTCCGTCACTCTGATATTTTCAGAGATTCTCTTCTGCATTTGCTTTAAAAGTTCATCTCCAGCACTATGCCCAAAATCGTCATTTACTACCTTAAAATAGTCTATATCGAGTATCATAAGAGATAATCTTCTGTCCTTCTCTACAGAATCTTTAACAATGTTTTTCAAGTGCGCATCAAAATATCTTCTGTTGTAACAGTTAGTTAGCGGATCCTTTATAGACATTTCTGCATTATTGAACAAGTTCATTCTCAAGGCATCTTGATACCTCTTACGTTTCACTTGTAAATTAACTCTTGCTATTAACTCACTCTCGTCCAGCGGTACTGTTAAGTAATCGTTAGCACCCACGTTAAGCGCTTTTACTAAATTGTTTTTATCATAATCTTCAGAGAGAATCAAAATTGGCGTGTAACGTGTTTCCACTTTACTACGAAACTCAGAACATAAACGTAGGCCATCAGTTTGCGAAAATTGCATGTCGGAAATAATCAGGTCGTAGTTATCCTCAATACCAATTTTCGATGCCTCAGTTGGATCATTCAGCACTTTAATTGACCCAAAACGTTGACTCAGTACATTATATATCTGTTCTGCTTGAAAGACATCCTCATCCACAACAAGTATGTTAGCATCAAAAATCTGGTTGGAATAATCCATAATACTGCTTCCTGCTACCCCACCAATCTCAGCGTTAGTTTCTCCTCTCAAACGCAACTCATCTATTATCATCTTCAAGCGCGTGAGGGACTTGATTCTCGCAGACAGAGCAGTTTCATCTATTGGTTTAGTTAGAAAGTCATCTGCACCAGCATTAATGCCCTGCACTCTATCGTGAGTGTCATGCAGCGCGGTCACCATAATTATTGGAATATGGGTTGTTAAGGGATCACTCTTTAGGCTCTTACAAACTTCAAAGCCATTTATTTTCGGCATCATGATATCGAGTAATATAATATCTGGCTGCTGCTTTGCTACTAGATCTATAGCTTCTTTACCATCATGAGCTACGATAACTGTATAGTACTCTGCTTTTAGTCGAGCTTCTAAAAGCTTAACATTAGATGGTACATCATCTACTACTAGAATCTTCGCTGTCATTGCCTTTAGATGTATTATCTATATTGTAACTAGGATAAAACTTACCATCTTTACCAACTATATAATTTACCTTTTCGACACTGTACTCTTTATACAAATCTTCAATTCCAGCATCTTTTAACAATTTCCTAGTTCTCGACTTTGCAATCATAAAATACCTATATATATTCCTAATAAGGTCAATAAACGCAGGCATCTTGTTCTTATCAAGAACAACTATACTCACTAGTGCTATAACTAAAATTTCTGAAAGGCCTATGTTGAACATTTTTCCTACGAGGCAAGTACTTTAATTCTTCTTATTATAAATATTAATTTACTTAAATCAAGCTTAGAAGCAACCATCTCATCTAAGAAACTGCTATAACGTTCTATGTAATCCGTATCGTTACAAGCCCAGGTTTGAACTTTATCTTCACGGTTGCTAGTGGATTTTATAACTTTGACAGCTAGCTTATAATGATAATTGCTTAAATCATCCAATAAATCATTAATTAAGCTGCGGTCCCAATAAGAAGAATGACTTTTCATCTTGATAGCAATTGTTCTAATCAGATCGAATCTCAGTAGCGACTTTAATTCAAAGTATATTTTACCAGTGTCGAGAATAGGTAAAGATGTCTGCTCAGAAATGGATATAACGTCCAATGCATAGGCTAAAACGCACAGATCAGCAACTTTTTTTGCTAGATCTTTATTTATATTAAGTTCTACTAGAGAAGCAGACCCATGGTGATAGACCTTCAATAGATGTTCATCTAAAACATCAGTTAGGTTCTGGCCTAAAGTCTTAATTGCATCCTGAAATTTTGTGACATCATCTAGCTCTATAGAGCCGAGCTTGCTGAGATTTTTTACTAACCAAAATGACACTCTACCAATAAACTTTTGCACATTCCTCACTATTTGCAAGTATGAGTTAGCATCAATCTTGCCATCCAATTCATCAATTTTCTGCCACAGGTTATTTAAACTATATAAACGGTTAACAACAATATACACATTAACTGCTTCATGCACTTTTATTCCAGTATTTTCAACTAGATTATTAATAAATATACATCCCATCCTATTTACTACATCATTTGCAATGCAAATGGAGATAATTTCTCTACGAAGTTGGTGTTTTAATATGTAATCCTTAAACTCTGTTACCATTTTTTGCGGAAAGTAGTTTAGCAAGTAATCACGACACAAGGAATCTTTTTCAGGCAGGCTGGAAAGTATAATTTCATTTTCTATTGCTGTTCTAGCGTAAGACATCAGGACAGAAAGCTGAGGAGAACTAAAGCCCTCTGCTCCAGTCAACATTCTCGCTATTTCCTCATCAGCTGGAAGAAATTCCACACTTCGGTTCAACAACCCAGATCTCTCCAAGCTGAGTAATAATCTGTGATGCTGCTCTAACCTTTCCTTAGCTTGCAAGCACTCAAGAAGTAATGCTTTTGTTTCAATTCTATTATGATCTTCAAGTACCTTAGATGCAACTTCGTCTACCATACTAGCCAGTATTTTGTTCCTTTTTTCTAAGGAAATGCCTCCTCCTTTCATAATCGAAACAAATGCAATTTTGATGTTAACTTCCAAATCAGAACATATTACTCCTGCCGAATTATCAATAAAATCTGCATTGATATATCCACCCTTCTCTGCATACTCTATTCTTCCAAGCTGCGTACAACCGAGATTACCACCTTCTATGAACATAGAAGCTCTAATATCCTCACCATTCACTCTTAACTCATCATTTGCTTTGTCACCGACCATGTCATGGCTTTCACTTCTCGCTTTGACAAACGTGCCAATTCCTCCATTCCATATAAAGTCCACTCTTGCTTTCAACAGATATCGGATCAAGTCACTTGGAGATAATATATCCTCTGTTATATCAAAGCATTTTTTTATTTCTTGAGAAATGTTTACTTGCTTGCTGCTGCGCTCAAATACTCCACCACCCTCAGAAATCAAATCCTTGTTATAATCCATCCAAGTTGAAAATGGCAATTCAAAGAGGCGTTTACGCTCTGTGAAACTCTTTTCTGCATCAGGATTCGGGTCAACAAAAATATGCATATGGTTAAATGCGCCGATTAAACGCATATTTTTTGAAAGCAGCATGCCGTTCCCAAACAGATCGCCAGCCATATCTCCAATTCCAACGACAGTTACATTTTGATAAATATCCCTATTCATTCTCCAAAAATGCCTTTGTGCTGCAATCCACGCACCTCTTGCTGTAATACCCATCTTTTTGTGGTCGTAACCTGCCGATCCACCAGATGCAAATGCATCGCCAAGCCAAAAATTATACTCAGAGGCTATTTGGTTGGCATAATCAGAAAATGAAGCAGTGCCTTTATCTGCCGCAACTACCAAGTATGGATCATCTTTATCATATCTGATCACATTTTCTGGTGGAATTATTTTACCATCAACTACATTATCAGTAATATCAAGCATTCCTCTGATAAAATTCCTATAGCACTCAACACTTTTCTCTCTTAAGATATTTTTATCTCTATAAACTTTCTTTATTATAAACCCACCCTTTGCACCCACAGGGACTATAACCGCGTTTTTCGTCATCTGAGCTTTCATGAGCCCCAAAACTTCAGTGCGAAAATCTTCCGTCCTATCCGACCATCTCAAACCACCACGCGCTAGTTTTCCTCCCCTTAAATGTATTCCCTCAAAAAGGTTCGAATACACGTACAATTCACGATATGGACGCGGGTCAGGCAAACCATTTATTTTACTTGAATCAAATTTTGTAGATAAATATGGTTTATCATCTTGGTAATAACTGCTCCTTAAAATGGCCATTATCAAGTTAAATATTGAACGTATAACGTAATCATGTGAAACATTGCTGATCTCTTTTAGAAGCTCCTCAATTTTCTCTCTGAAGATGTCTGTAGTTTCTGCTCTATCAATATCTATACTAGGATCAAATCTTGCATGAAATAATTGTATCAAATACTTCACTATCTTTGGATACTCTGAAACTACTTTTTGAATGTATTCTGGGTTATATTTAAATGATGTTTGCTTCAGATAAGCACTTAGCGCTCTAACCAGAAGCACCTCCTTCCACTCCAGCCCAGCAATAATGATCAAACTGTTGAAATAGTCATTTTTAATTTCCCCTTTAAACACTTTTGCAAGTGTTATCTCAAACTGCTCTTTTAGAGTAATGTTGTCTATTAGCTCATCGACCCTCGACAACACAAAATGGTGTATCCATATTCCACCGTTGATTTCTATGTAATAACCATTATGAGATAGGATCTTCGCCCCCAGATTCTTAGTAATTCTCAATATCTTTGATAATTCAAGGCCGCCATTGCTCGGAGTGTAAACCTTTAATTGGTAATTCAGATTGTCACGAGTAAGTCTTAAATCGACCTTACTTACTTTCTTTTTCCTTACTATCTCCAATTTCTTCATATCGTAATATGCGTCGTTAGGCTCGAAACTCTCTTGATAGCTTATCGGAAATGCTTTGCAATAACGGATAAATACATCCTCAACAGTACCGAAGGTATTATATAGGTTATCTATAAAACGATCTTCCCACTTTTCTGTAATGTTTCTCAACTTGTTTTCAATACACAGAACTTCATCATCAAGAACACTAGCACTTTCAGCCTTTAGCACCACATGCAATTTCATCAAGTCATATTCGTTTATAATGTGATGGTTATAGATATCTGCACCTTTTGCGTTTATCTCATCCTTCAATATATCGCGTACCTTGAACATTAACCTGGCACTAGCATAACGCATCGGTATCAGCACTATGCAACTAACAAAGTCTCCTATCTTTCTTAAAAATAATTTGACTCTTGGTCTAATTGCAAGAGACATGATCGAAGTACAAATTTTAAACAACTCATCTTCATTGGACTGGAATAATTCATCACAAGAGAATGCTTGCAAGATAGAAACTAAAGCTTTATTGTTGTGGCCACCCGGTATGAAGCCTGCCCTTTTCTCTATTATCTCAATTTTACCCTTTATTACCGGAATAGTTCGAATATCTTGAACTTCAGCTATAGAAGTAAACAATCCAAAAAAACGCCGTTCCTTTATTACGTTACCCTGATCATTAAATTCTCTCACCCCTATACAATTCATGTATGTACGCCGATGAACTATTGAAATCAGATCTGACCTTAATATATATAAATGATCAATGTCTACACAGGGAACCAATACATTTTGATACTCTTTACTTGCTCTCATCAAACCAAGATCTTCCTTACCACTGGGAATAAACTTCCCATCTTTATCAGGAATGCATTCTTGATAACCTAAAAATACAAAGTTGTTATTCTTCAACCAAGCTAGAAAATCTTTTTCCTGGATTCCAGTATCAAGTACTGGGATGACAGAACGACTTGCCTCATCAAGCTTCTGCAGCATCAGGTGCCAATCTTTTACAACGCAATTAACCGCCTCCAGTGTTCTGTGTAGAGATTCTTTTAGTGTATTAACAAAACTATCACTTATGCCTTTAATAACCACATATATCACCGACTCCTTGATACCATTATCATCTTCTAAATGGCAAATCTCATTAATAAGGCCACTTTTTCTTTGGATGTTAATTATGCTGTTGCTGTAGTAGCATATAGTTAAATCGTGCGATTTAATGGTGGCAATAATAGAGTCAACCAGAAAAGGCATGTCGTCATTTGCTACTTTAATTATAGTAAAATTGCCTTCTATCCCTGGTACATCATTTACATTGCTTACCATTAACTTACTTTCTTCTTTCTCTTTTTTAAGGATGAAGTTGTATGCGTCTTCTGCAATATACAGAAGAAATTTATCATTGATCTTTAGGTCGCTATTATAGACAAAATTATAAAAGTACTTAATAAACTCTTTGACTTTTTCCTTTTTTTCTTGATTTTCTTGATTAATCAACTTAAATAAAGACTCAGTGTCAACATTATGCTCTACACACATTTTTTGCAACCAAAATACATAGCGAATTTAAACCCTTTTAACTAAGATTTCATTACTAAAAGCACACATTATTAGCTCATCGCCTTTCTATTGCATTCACCAGCCCACCATAAGCGCACCTGAAAAGGAGTGTGAAGTTTCCCTGCAATAAAGGTGCTAAAGTGATACATAAGAACTACCTAGCTATAAGTCCAGTTTCCCTATGGTTATTACCACATATGATGCAAACTTTTTTTGGTCAGGCATGAACTTCCTACTTCAAATTATTATAATCCTTTGTTATTGCATAATTCCGCAACCAATGTCAATTATATAACAGAGGTTTCCGATTGACTTTTAACGCACTTCAGTCTATATAATTTCAATATCTTAAGTTATCAGGTATGCCAGATCTAAAAACAATGATGTTGAATTTTGGACCTCAGCACCCGGCTGCACATGGAGTGTTGCGTCTTGTATTGGAAATGGATGGTGAAGTGATCGAAAGAGCAGATCCCCATATTGGGCTTTTGCACCGTGGCACTGAAAAATTAATAGAGCATAAAACATATCTCCAAGCTTTGCCGTATTTTGATCGTCTTGACTACGTATCACCAATGTCGCAAGAGCACGCATATTCACTGTGTGTAGAGAAATTGTTGCAATGTGAAGTGCCAGTCAGAGCAAAGTATTTGCGTGTTTTATTTTGTGAGCTGACCAGAATACTAAATCACTTACTTAATATCTCTTCTCAAGCGCTGGATGTTGGAGCAATGACTCCTCTTTTATGGCTCTTTGAAGAAAGAGAAAAAATATTGGCATTCTACGAAAGAGCTTCGGGTGCAAGGTTTCACGCAGCTTACATTAGGCCAGGTGGAGTGGCGGCAGATATTCCAGAAGGTTTGATTGAGGATATTGCAAAGTTCATAGAGCAATTTCCGCAGTATATAGATGATGTTGATGAGCTTTTGACAGAAAATAGGATATGGAAACAACGTACTGTAGGAATTAGTGAAATATCGATTAAACAGGCGCTTGACTGGGGTTTTAGCGGACCAATGCTGCGTGCTGCTGGGCTTGCTTGGGATTTGCGGAAAAGCCAACCATATGAGATATACGACCAACTGGATTTTGATATACCAATCGGCCAAAATGGCGACTGTTATGACCGTTATTTAGTCAGGATGGCGGAGATTAGGCAATCTATTAGTTTGGTAAAGCAGTGCATAGAAAGAATGCCCGAAGGACCAGTAAAAACTGAAGATAGAAAGATTTCTCCACCGCCAAGAGCAGAGATGAAAACGTCCATGGAGGCTCTCATTCACCATTTTAAGCTTTATTCGGAAGGGTATCGTGTGCCAGAAGGTGAAGCTTATGCGGCTGTTGAGGCACCAAAAGGCGAGTTTGGAGTGTATATAGTTTCAGATGGCACTAATATGCCCTATAGGTGCAGAATAAGAGCACCCGGCTTTGCGCATTTGCAAGCCTTGGACTTCATGTCAAAAGGGCACATGCTTGCTGACATTGCAGCAATTATTGGTTCGCTCGATATAGTTTTTGGTGAGATTGATAGGTAAGCTATAGCTCGTTTGGTAGCAATCGGAAGTTAATAGATCTATTGCATAACAAATCAGCTTTGGCATATACGAAAAAACTACTTGACAACTTTCGCCGTTACCCTTATCATAGTACTGAAGCTATTTGTTTAACTTTCCAATCTGTACAGGTTAAAATGACAAGAGAACTT
>NZ_JAHDJT010000051.1 GCF_023661085.1 Wolbachia pipientis | reverse complement strand
TTCTCTTGTCATTTTAACCTGTACAGATTGGGAAGTTAAACAAATAGCTTCACTATTATAATAAGGATAACGGCGAAGGTTGTCAAGTAGTTTTTTTGTTTCTATTGAGATAAAGTTATAGCTTTTTTTCACTGTTATCTATTGCTTCCAACGCTGTAGACAAAAAAACTAGTTTTGATTATCATATTAACATGAACGATAACTTAGTATACCTCGGAATCATTACTTCCCCTCACTGAATTAAAGGAGCTGTTAAAGTAAAAACTTTCACTGAAAAACCCGAAAATATTTCTCTATATGGTGAGTTGATAAGTGGTAATGAAAGTTATAAGATAGATTCAGTGTCTGTCATAGGTGATAATTTAGTAATAGCCACAATAAGTGGAGTAAATTCTCGTAACGAAGCAGAGCTTTTAAGAAACAAAAAATTATACACAAAAAGAAATAAACTGCCAAAACTAAATGATGAGAACGAGCTTTATCAAAGTGACCTTATAAATATGGAAGTAAGGCTAGAAAATAATGAATTATATGGCTATATAGAATCTATACATAATTTCGGTTCAGGAGATGTATTGGAAATTTCAGTCATCGGCACAAAAAAGAATATTATGCTGTCTTTTACTAAAGAGATATTTCCGCATATAAACGTAAAGGAAAAGTATATAGCACTCAACATGCCGGAGTTCATTGATTAACAAAGGTTTTGATATTTACAAAAAGCTACGTATAATTATAAGATCAAGCTGAAAGTGTAATTATGGCAGAAAGAGCTAATGATATTAGGCCAGGTCAAGTGTTGGAACATAATGGCGGTTTGTTTTTGGTTGTAAGTATTATGCATACTCAACCTGGTAAGGGTGGTGCATACATACAAGCAGAGATGAAGAACATTAAAACCGGAGCAAAACACTATGAAAGGTTCCGCTCTGATGCAACAATCAAAAGAGCAATTTTAGATGAAGAGGAATATGTTTATCTCTTTACTGAAGGAAATATTGTGAACCTTATGCATCCGAGCAATTACGAGCAGATCACTATAAATTTGGACTTATTGGGAGAAAAAAAGATTTATTTACAGGATAATATGAAAGTTAAAGTAGTAACTTACCAGGATAAAATAATCTCTGCACATGTGCCTGATTATGTTACATTGACTGTAAAAGAAACAGAGTCTGTTATTAAAGGGCAGACTGTTACTTCCTCTTATAAACCTGCAATTTTAGAAAACGGAATGCGTGTTAACGTGCCTCAATTTATAAAAGAAGAGGACAAAATTGTAGTATATACCCCAGATGACAGCTATTACGAAAGGGTAAAAGAGTAAAAGGAAGAATGTCCATTTCATCACCACGGATTAATGTGATGCTTGATTCTGTACGCAGTGCTTCTAAACAGCTTGTGCGTGATTTCAACGAATTGCAAATTTCCAGTATTAAATCAGCAGACTTTATCAATAAAACTTACTCAAGGTGCAAGCAAACCATATACAATTGCTTGCATGATTACAAGCAAGACTACGATTTTATCTTTGAAGACAATACTGATCAAAAAGTAAAAGATGACGCTTATACCTGGTTCATTATGCCTATAGAAAGCAGAGAGAATTTTTCCAGTTGTATGGTTTATTTTGCAGTGTCGGTTTGCCTAATTCATAAAAACAAAGTTGTAGCAGCTGTAATTGATGCTCCAGCTCTCAGAGAAACTTTCTGGGCAGAAGAGAAAAAGGGGGCTTTTCTTGAAGACTTTAGATCTCGTCATGTAAAAATGCGAGTAAAAAGTCGTGAAGGAGGCTTAATAGATGTAAGTGGTAACTTGTTAAACAAATTACTGCCTAACAATAGAAATGTACGTTCCATCGGTTCAACAGTTTTAGGTTTTGCATATCTTGCCGCAGGAAGATATAGTGGAATAGTTTACTCTGGAGTTAACAAATATAAAGCCTTGCTTGGCAAACTTTTTCTGCAAGAGAGTAGCGGAAGGCTAATAGAAGAAAATGGATTAATCATTGCTGGAGATATAAAACTAACATAAACAAGCCACAGAGATAGACAATTTCTCAAAAACTTTTACAAGAGATTCTGTTAAATGTCTTATCATTTCGTCGGTATGATAAGGTGTGGGGGTAATACGAAAGCGCTCAGTCCCTCTTGGAACTGTTGGATAATTTATATGTTGAACATATATTCCATGCTCATCAAATAATAACTTTGATGCTATTTTGGATAACTCCGGATCGCCAATTATTATTGGAATTATATGAGTTTCTGTTAGGATAAGATTAATTCCCGCGTTTCTCAGTGAGTTTTTTACCTTTTCAACAACTTGTTTTTGCTTTTCCCTTTCAGTGTTACTTGATTTTAGATATTCAACGCTTGCCTTTGCTGCTGCTGCTAAAACAGGTGACATAGCAGTGGTGAAAATAAATCCTGGAGCGGAACTCCTTATTACATCCACCAAGCTCTTTGAAGACGCTATATATCCACCCATCACTCCAAAAGCTTTCGATAATGTACCTTGAATAACAGTCACTCTATCCATCAGACCTTCTCTTTCTGCAATTCCGCCACCACGTGGGCCATACATGCCAACTGCGTGCACTTCGTCCAAATAGGTAATTGCATTATATTGATCTGCCAAGTCGCATATTTCTTTCAGCGGCGTTATATCTCCATCCATTGAATATATGGATTCAAATGCTATTATCTTTGGTGTTTTTCTACCCACAGACTTTAATAACTGCTCTAAGTGATCAATGTCATTATGCCTGAATATATATTTAGGTCTTTTTCCTGACTTTATGCCTTCTATCATCGAAGAGTGGTTTTTCTCGTCTGAAAAAATCACCACGTCAGGAATAACAGACAATAAAGTGCTAAGTGTAGTCTGGTTGGCAAGGTAGCCACAAGCAAAAGTTAAAGCGGCTTCCTTGTTGTGTAAACAAGCTAAAGATTTCTCAAGTTCAACAACTTCTTTTGTTGTGCCTGAGATATTTCTAGTTCCTCCTGCACCAACAGATGAGTTGTGAATAGCGGCAATAACACTCTCATTTTGTGACATTCCTAAGTAGTTATTACTGCACCAGACGATTACTTCCCTATTTCTTTCATAATCCATAATATAGGGAAGCCCGCCAGGCAACAACGCAAAATGCGTGAATTCACGATAGCGCCCTTCCTCTTTTATATCTTTGATTTTGTTTAAGAATATTTCTTCGTAGTCTACCAAGTTTTTACCTATTAATAACTAATAAAATTATAATAAATTATTCAATGATAGACTACTATATTTATTATACAGGTGTAGCTACAGGTCCTTTCTCCTCATCGAGTGCAACCTTTTCAATCTGATTGTTTTCAATAAAGCTACCAGGCCATTCATAGTGATATATAACTGCTGCAGCAACTAGACAACAAACTCCAACTACTATGCCCACTGCTAACATCTCCAAGTGAACTGCTATAGCCACTCCCAGCTCAACTCCAACTATCGCCAATGTAGAAGCAGCTATAATATGCAGATTACTACCTTTTGTGTTTTGTGGAGTAGTGTTATTCACTTGTTCAGATTTTTTGCTAGTTAATGGGAGCATTGGTTTCGGTGTTGGTGTCGGTGCTGGTGTTGGTTCCGGCGCTGGTGCTGGTACCAGCGGTACTGGTTGTGAATTTTTGTTATCATCTTCTGGAAATAGCGTAGAAACATTCTCATCCTCACCTACCTCCTCGAATGAAGAACCACTGCCAGAACCTGAAGGAACTTTAACATATTCACCATTGCTATTTTCAGTATCACTTTCAGGCAGTTTGACAAAGCTTGAAGAGCTCTTTGGCGATGGTGAATCTCGTTGATCATCTTTACCTTCAAATTCTGACCCACTTTCCATTTGCAATGGCATCTGTGCAGTAGGTTGATCAGAAACTTGTTTCTTCTCATCATCAATATTAACAGGCTGATCGCTTGTAGTTGTACTAACGCCTCGTACATTACCACTTTCAGACAATTTTTCTTCTATGCTTTTTGTATCTTGATCACTACCATGCACTTCACCCTCCTTATAATTATTGCTTATAGGATACTTTGTTGAAGCATTTCTATTGTCCATAATATTTTTTCCTTTGTCCACAGCATTTTTTTGTGGCTGTTGGTTGCCAATGCTTTTAAGTTCTGGATCTTCTGATAGAATGTCACTTTTTATAACTAAAATTGCTAGTTTATCTGCAACGTTATCACTTCTTTTTCGTATTATAAAAGTTCCAGGAGTTTTGTACATTGCATCCCACAAATCTTGACGTTCATAACAGTGATATTCCTGTACATCAATAGAAAATTGCAAGATATCTCTAATATGCATTAAACTAAGTATAGAATAGATATTCTCTCGGTATTCGTTGGGTTTCTGATCTTCAGTGTATGCATCATGTGCTGTATGAACAATCTGAGCCACCCCATTCATAATACCCGGAAAATAACTATAGTTATACTCACGTAAAGCTTCAGATTGCAATAATCTATTTTCCTTTTCCAAATCTTCTATACGCTTTTCTATGCTAGATTTAAAATTCCTACACTCCTCTTGAAAAATTACGTTAACTGCATCAATTTCTGTGCATAAGTAACATACTTTTTTGACTAAGGAATAATCTTCTTGGTCCGTTGAGTAGTGTGTTGTACTCTTCAGTATATTCTGTATGATCTGCCTAATCGTTTGCTCATTATGTGATATATTTTGAGTGTGAACAATTACATGGACTATAACGTCTTCATTTTTTATATTAGATAACGCAATAAGAGTTAATTCGTATGTGTTATCAAATTCGTTACCTTTCAATTTTTGATCAAGATAATCGATAACATCATTGCTGCACTTGGTACATTTTTCACATAAGCGTTCAATAAATGTAACATTGCCAACATCCAGTGCAGCTTTCAGAACTAAATCATAAATTTCTCTTCTACCACGAACCTCTATATTTTTCAGGATTTGTTTATTGAGTACTGTAATAACTTTATCATCTGCAAACACTTGCTCATATATACTATAACTGGCGCAACCTTTGCTGTTGATGTATCGTTTGCATAAGTATTCGACAGCAGATACGTGCTCCTGACTTATCGCGGTTTCTAACAAAGTAGCAAAACTATTTTTTAACAGACCTCTCACATCTCTAGTTGGCTCGTTAATGTACCTTTCAAATGCATCTAGCACTATTGTGATAAATTCTTCATTTTTGACCAAAGATACTGTTTCAAGTACACCATACAAAGGATCAGGGCCGCTTGTTTTTAACACCTGTTCAAGATCTTTCAGGACGTACTCAACAAAAACTGTTTCTAATAAATTCTGTTCTTTTCTTAATGCTATAGCTGAAAAGAAGCCAATACTATTAGGTTCGACAAGTTGTATGACTTGATTTTTTAATTTATCATAAACCCAATCGACATCATGTAATTTCTTTATAAAAGCTTCAATATATTTTTGACCACCAACAAGTAAAGGTAAAAGACTTAAATTTCCTTCAGCAAAAAGTTCATTCCGATATTGTTCTACCAGCTTGTCATTAGCTGCAATTGCCAATAGTACCAATTCTTTTACTGAATAATCACACTTGAACTTCTCTTGATCACGTTTATATTGTGATAGTATATTTGAGTGTATATGTTGGTGATCGCTTCTGTTTAAGTCCAAGTTAAGTTGTTGCTCACAGAAACTCTTTAAATTTACACTATCTAGCGTAATAGATCTGCCTTCATAATCTCCAATCTTTTGTACAACCTTGTCTAGTTCTTCACAATTATCTTCTTTTACAGCTTGATCTAAGATATTTGTTATTTCAGCGAAAGTTAAATTTTTAGGAACGATGAGATACAAATCTTCATCTTTTAACTCTATGGTATGCGATCTATTACAACCATCAGGAAAGTTTGCAAGTATTTCGTTCTCTAAGCTTAGATCCTTAGAGGGTATGACTTCGCTACCACGTGGAATAGCTGATATCTCTTGATCTTCATTGTTTATAATAACCCAATCTCCATCACCACACAAGTTTTGGCAGCTAGATTGGACAACTCCTAGATCATGTTGAACATTAACTCTATTTTTGGCATTTGTGTTTGCTCCTGCGCGTATGTTATGTCGTTTATTATTCCTAGCTTTAAAAAGTTTTGTCTGTCCCCTTTTTCCTATAAGTGGAATATCTTGAACTTGAACCTTTCCATCAAATTTCAATTTCCTTCCTTGTTCTACTTCCTCGGAAAGAGAACCTTTTAATTCTTCACAGTATACAAGGGCATTAATACCAATCTGTTGATCTCCACTCCCAATAGCTTTATCCTTCAAAGTCATATTTATCACTCACCATAAATTAGCTTAATCTAGTATAACACTAAATAACAATCTTGCCAAGCAAGTTATTCAACCTCTTAGCAAACAGGCTCGCATCGTCCATCTCCTCGCCCTCTACGATACAAGCCTGATAGAATAACAAGTGGATCATATCCTCCAATGTTGGGTTTTCACCATTTTCGGCGTGGGATTTTATTATGCTTTTTATTACAGGATGCTTAGTGTTGATTTCGAGCACCTTTGGTGTGCGGTAATTTAGCTGTTTTTGCTCACGTAAAAAACGCTCCATTCTAAGATCCATTGCACCCTCAT
This sequence comes from Wolbachia pipientis, assembly GCF_023661085.1. Classification (GTDB taxonomy): domain Bacteria; phylum Pseudomonadota; class Alphaproteobacteria; order Rickettsiales; family Anaplasmataceae; genus Wolbachia. Next base: position 1,850 of record NZ_JAHDJT010000051.1, on the reverse strand, counting down.
CAACTGCTAAACATACAGGACTATCAGTCAATTTTTTGGAAATTTTTACGCTTTTCACTGAACTGCCAAGGACTTTAGTGAAGTACTCTAATATAGAATCCGTATTTTCTTTGCTCTTTTCTTCATCCGATTTATTTTCTTCGTCTTTTTTCTCTGAGGAGAATTTTTCTAGATCAACATCCGCACGAGTTACAGACTTAAATTTTTGATCTTTATACTCATAAATTACACTAGTCCAGAAATCGTCCACTGGATCAACAAACAGAAGAACCTCCAATCCTTTGCTGACAAATCCTTCAAGTTGCGGACTGTTTTTCACCGAATCCAAGCTATTTCCTGTGAGGTAATAAATATGTTCCTGCTCGGGCTTCATTCTGTTTATATAGTCATCAATACTGACTAATTTATCATCACTAGTGCTATGGAATCTGCAAATTGAGAGCAGTGCTTCTCTTTCATCAGTTGGCATAGCTTCACAAAGACCTTCCTTTAAGACTGCACCAAAATTGGTCCAGAATTTCGTGTATTCCTCTAAATTCTCTTTTGCCTTTTTACCAAGCTCTGATATCACGCGCTTAGTGAGGGATTTTCTGATTTGCTCAACAACTCGATTATTCTGCAGCGCTTCTCTGCTGATATTGAGAGGCAAATCCGGTGAGTCAACAACACCTTTCAAGAAACGTAAGTACTGCGGTATGATTTGTACATTATCTTCAGTAATAAACACTTTATTTACGTACAATTTCACGGAACAACGTCTATCTGGATGAAATAAATCAAAAGGTTTAATAGAAGGAACATAAAGCAAATTCGTGTATTCTATTGCACCTTCATTTTTGTTATGCAATATCATCCAAGGTTCCCCGCCAACATGTGCAACACCGCGGAAGAAATCATTGTACTCCTCTTGAGTGACACCGTTTTTTGGCTTAGTCCAAATTGCAGCCTTGCTGTTTAGTTTTTCACTTTTTCCTTCTTCATTTACAAATTCAACAGGAAAGTTTATGTGATCCGAATAAGTAGTAACGATATTTTCAACACGAAACTTGTCTAAAAACTCGTTCTCTTCAGGGCGCATGACCAGGGTAATTTTAGTTCCACGAGGGATTTGATCATCTAATTTGCTGATTGAATATTCTCCATCTCCCTTGGATTTCCAGATCCAAGATTCCTCTTCTCCCGCCTTTCGAGACTCAACTATCACCTCTGAGGCAACCACGAAGCTTGAGTAAAAACCCACGCCAAATTTTCCAATCAACTCTACAGTTTGGCTTAAATCTTTGCTATTTTTAATTGCGTCCAAGAATTTTTGTGTACCAGAGCTGGCAATTGTGCCAAGGTTGTCTATCAAATCCTGCCTGTTCATTCCAATCCCATTGTCAGTTATATACAGCTCATTCTTATCTTTATTGGCACTGATGGTGATTTTTAACTCATCGCTTGAATCTAGCAAATTAGGATTTAGTTGTGATTCATAGCTTAATTTGTCACATGCATCCGATGCATTTGATATTAACTCACGCAGAAAAATATCCTTGTTGGTATAGAGCGAATGAATTACTATATTCAGTACTTTCCCTACTTCAGCATCAAATTTTAAATTTTCAGTTTCTTGTACGTTATGCATTTTGAGCTCCATTATTAGCCTACTACCCATATAATTTAAGTATTGCACTGCGATCTTTCAAGGTCACGCGCGCCAAAATAAAACTTCTTGCATAACAAACTTCTAGCAGCGCATTTGATGAAACAAAAAAACTACTTGACAAATACCTCCACCCCCCCCTTACCATAACAACAAGGGTATTTCTGACTCAAAACTTGTTTTTGATCTGCAGGCTCAATGACAA
>NZ_JAHDJT010000050.1 GCF_023661085.1 Wolbachia pipientis | reverse complement strand
TAAAATAGAGAGTGGAATAACTAGCTACCTCGGGGTTTTATTGTCTTTTTTTCCTATCTGGTAAATTTCTTAAATATTATAGCTTAGACTAGTTGCGCTTAAAAGCAGCTAAATTGCAGCGTTTAAAGCATAAAAACGCCAATACTAAAAATAAATACTGACCAGGGCTTCTTTTGCTTTTTTTCTCGCTTGGTAAATTTCCTAAACATTTATTACTAAAGTAGTATCTTGGATCCCAGTGTCGGAGCACTGGGATGACAAAAAAAGAAGGTACTTGGATGACAGGAGGAGTTACTTACATGACACCACTTTTGCTTCAATATTTGCAAGTTAACTACGTTCCTAAATAGATACCAAAGTTTTGAATCTAAACACAACCTTAATTCGCACCTAAAAAGGTGCGAAATAGGAGGTATTATGTCTAATAGCCACATATTATTCGGCTAATAAAAGATTTGCAAACGTTTTTTCAATTAACTATGGAAAAAATTTGTCTGCGTGAGAATTTTTCATAGCATTCAACGTATCATAATCTGTAAAATCTAATTTTATTGGTGTGATAGTGATAAATCCTTCTTTGATTTTACCTACACTACCACTACCTGAGTGTTCTCGAGACCAGTTTAAACTTAAAGAGCCATCTGAATTTTCAGTAAAGGTTAAATCTCCATCAATGTTATATTCACCTTGCTCAACAAACTCTATTCCTTTTACTTTTTCCACAGCAGGAAGATTTACACTCATCGCTATATTTTTAGGCCAGCCAATTTCAACTAGTTTAGCAATAACCTTTGGTGCAAAAACCTTTGTATTGTGCCAGTTTATCCCGTTATGATATACTTGGCTTAGTGCAATAGAAGGTATAGATCTTGTAGCGCCTTCCATAACAGCACCAATTGTTCCTGAGTAACAAACATCGTCTCCAACGTTTGATCCAATATTTACTCCAGATAATATTAAATCTGGCTTCTTATCCATGATCTTATTCAGCGCAATAATAACACAATCTGCAGGAGTACCAGACACACTGAATTCCTTTTTACCATGTTGGTTTACTCTAATAGATTGACTTATTGGGCAGTTAAGAGATCTTGCTGCTCCACTTCTGTCAGTATCTGGTGCCACCACCCATATTTCTGATGCAAAATTTTGTGCAATCTCTTTGAGTAATTTTATTCCTTCACTTTCAAAACCATCATCATTTGTTATCAATATTACCATATGAAATTTTATATGCTCCAAAGTTATAATAAGTAATTCTAGTTACTGGTTGCAAATAAATATATCGCTCCTACCTACTTTCAATCATCTGCAGCTTCTATTGATTTTCTAGTACTTTACCTCTACTATGCATTAAATTCATGAAAATTCACAGCTTGACGAGAAAATTAATATGATTTCATATTTGTTCACTAGTTCCAGTGTTGGGAGATAATTGTATATGATTAGTTTGGAAAATTTGAGACGAGAACTTGCTAAATTGCAAATGCAGATAGATTATCATGACGTCTTATACCACCAAAAAAACAAGCCAGAAATCACTGATGCTAAATATGATGAGCTAAAGCGAAAGTTAATTGAGATAAAGGAACAACTTCCAGAAATCCATGCAACACAAGATAGTGTTGGTGCTGTACCCGATGAAAGATTTTCCAAAGTGGAACATCAAGAGCCCATGCTTTCTCTTGAAAATGCTTATGATGAAGAAGGTGTGGAGAGGTTTTTATCTAAAGTAAAGAGGTTTTTAATTGAGGATGAAATAGAAATATTATGTGAGCTAAAAATTGATGGGCTATCGTTCTCTGCAATTTATGAGGATGGAAGGTTTGTTAAAGCTGCAACTCGAGGCGACGGTTTTGTAGGAGAAGATGTCACCTACAACGTAGCAACAATAAAAGGCTTCCCTAAATTTTTGCAAGGTGTGCAAGGAAGGCTAGAAGTAAGAGGAGAAATATATATTAGCAACAGCGACTTTTTAAAGTTAAATGAAAACAATGAGTTTGCCAATCCTAGAAATGCGGCTGCTGGTTCTCTGAAGCAGTTGGACGCGAATGTTACGGCAAGTAGACCACTTAGATATTTTGCTTATTCTTTGATTGGTGGAATGAAAAAAAGCCAAAGTGAAGTACTAGAGAGACTTGAGGAACTTGGCTTTTGCGTAAATGAGCATCGGTTCTTAACAAGCAGTTTGAATGGAATGCTGAAGTTCTATAACGAGACCTATGATCGTCGCTATAACTTGGATTATGATATTGATGGAATAGTCTACAAAGTCAATGATTTGGTGCTGCAAGATCGTCTAGGAAGCACTCATAAAGCACCACGTTCAGCACTTGCGTACAAATTTTCTGCGGTTTATGCAAAAACAAAGCTAAACAAGATATTTATACAAGTAGGTAGAACAGGGGTTTTGACTCCTGTTGCAGATTTAGTGCCAGTCAATATTGGCGGAGTGCTAGTTAGTAGAGCAAGCCTGCATAACCAAGATGAGATAAAACGTAAAGACATAAGAGAAGGAGACGTTGTAACAATCAAAAGGGCAGGAGATGTGATTCCTCAGATTGTTAGAGTAGATAAAGGCTCTCGTCATACGGATGCGCCCGAATTTGTATTTCCTGAAGTATGCCCTGAATGCGGTAGTGAAGTACAGGTTGAGGGGGCAGCAATAAGGTGCCCTGAAGAATTTACCTGCAGAGCTCAAATAATAGAAAAACTGAAGCATTTTGCATCAAAAGATGCATTTGACATTGTTGGCCTTGGTGAAAAGCAGATAAAGTTTTTTTATGACCTTGGTTTGGTAAAGCAAATCCCAGATATTTTTACCTTAGAAGAAAAATTAAATGAATTTAATCTTGGAGAACAGTCTGGCTGGGGCAAGAAATCAATAACTAATTTATTAAATGCTATACAAAGCAGAAAGATAATAACTCTGGATAGGTTTATATTTTCCTTGGGTATTAGATTTATTGGCCAAGTTGCAGCAGCATTGCTTGCAAATTATTATGTCTCTTATGATAACTGGTATAGCTCGATGATCAAACTGTTATCAAATGATGCTGAGATGGGCATAGATGGTGCGGAGAAGAAAGCAGCAAAACCTTTTAGTGATGAGCTAGTAGGTATAGATGGCATAGGAGACAAAGCGGCTAAATCTTTGGAATCATTTTTTTCTAAGGAACATAACATCAAAATGTTAAATGATCTTACCGCATGTCTTCAAATTCTGCCTGTCAGCTCCAACTCTAGCGATTCTGTGTTGAATAATAAAGTTATAGTGTTTACCGGCAAACTACTTACTATGAGTAGAGGAGAGGCAAAAGTAAGAGCCAAGGCTCTAGGAGCAAGAATCAGCTCAAATCTTTCTGCTAAAACTGACTATCTAATCGCAGGAGAAGATCCAGGATCCAAATATAAAAAAGCAGTAGAATTAGGCATAGAAATTTTAGATGAAGATCAGTGGCACAAAATGATAAATTAGGAAGTGTCTAAATGAGCGTACCTTTGAGATGCATTTTTAGGACACCTTGTCTATCTCATTCTAACATTCCGCTGCACAAAAACTATCCCATAAAACATGAGCCTTTCATATGAGCATGACAAATTGCTATAGCAAGAGCATCAGCAGCATGGTGACATTTTATATCTAAATTTTTAACTATCTGTTTCACCATAAATATAACTTGATCTTTGTCAGCATGGCCATTTCCAGTAATGCTTTTCTTTATATAGTTTGCATCATATTCATTTATAGTGAACCCTGCTATCTCCAACGATAAAATCACGACCCCTCTCGCATACCCTAAAGTTAGCGAAGATTTAGGATTCTTATTAACGAAAACTTTCTCCACCGCAGCTTCACTTGGAGAATACAAAGAAATTACTTTTTTTAACTGTCCGAAAATTATGTGCAGACGTTCACCTATGCTGAGTTTACTGTCAGTTGATATGGTACCACTTTCCAGAAACTCAATATTACTTTTCTCACTTAGATCAATAATAGCCCATCCGGTTTTACTTATTCCCGGATCGAGACCTATTATTTTAACCACCTAAAAAACACTCAGCCAATAAATAAATACAAACAAAAATATCCAGACCACATCTACAAAGTGCCAATACCAGGAAGCAAATTCAAAGCATAAATGGTCTTGAGGTGTAAATTGATCTTTCCGAGCCCTGAACAAACATACTGACAAAAATATTATCCCTATTATAACGTGTGCGCAGTGAAACCCAGTAATCATATAAAAATTGGATGCATAGATCAGCTTTTCTCCTGTTTCTTGTAGAGAAAAACTTGCCTCATGATACTCCATAGCTTGCACCATTATAAAAAATATCCCAAGCAATATAGTCGTTGATAGCATTTTAATCATGCTCTTTTTATCATTTTCGAGTAGAGAGTGATGTGCCCAGTTAATAGTTGTACCAGAAAGCAGTAATATTAACGTGTTCATAAACGGCAATGACCACGGATCAGGTGGCAAAATTCCCTCAGGAGGCCATTCAACCCTTTTTGTAGGAGAAAATGCTTCAAATGAAAAAACTGGGTCAAGCCAGGCTTTAAAGAATGAACAAAAGAACGCTATAAAAAATACAACTTCTGAAAGGATAAATAAGTACATTGCAACCCTAAGTCCATTTTTTACAATGGCAGTATGGCATTTATCATAAATGGCTTCTTTTATCACATCCCTCCACCAATAAAATAACACTCCCGATACCGCAGAAATTCCTAAAATTAAACTAAGTATTCCAAAAATCTGTTTGTGGAGTGTGCCAACTAACCCAAGCGCAAGAATAAAAATTGCCGCTGATATAATAATTGGCCAAGGACTTGGATCCACTAAATGAAAATCATGTTCTTTACTTTTCATATCATCTTCAAAAATACGTATTAAGCATACAAATTAGCTCAAAACTGTCAATGTTCCTCAGGCACTTGATTGAATTTTGAAACATTATATGCGCTGTTCCAAAAGTCCAACTCAAATTGTGCACTGATTCCAAATAATTCAAGCATTCTACTCCTTTCATTTCCCCCTACTTTTTGGCAATATTCATCAACAATACTCTCTAAAGCGATGCACCCAGACCCTACTAAACTACCGCAATAAAAATCAAACCAATCTTTATATCTGTTATTTTTCTTAATCTTACTCTTCATGCCATCAATAACAACCTTATATATAAAATGGCAGGAGTATAAAATTGTTATGGCTTCATAAGTGTCGTTATATGAGGTAGACAAAAGAAAATTAGTGAAATTGAAGCATTCAAGGGACTTTTCTCCACGATTTATGGAATACACAGCAAAGTAGTGGTTATATAAAACCCTCATAATGGCCATTGCTCCCTGAGCCACCTCTATGAGTGGGGTAATATTGTTACAATTTTCTACTTTGGATGCAGTGATTAAAACGGTACGAATATAATCACTCAAGAATAAGGCATCTTGTTGAATATAGAATTTGAAGCTCTCTATGCTTAGAGTATTATTTGCCAATTCAACATTAAAAGGATGTTCAATCATGTCCTTTAAAAGATTTGATCCATAATAACTCTTAATTATACCACTGAACGCTATAATACCATCAAGACCAAGATGTGAGCAATTTTCCACTAACACGCTTTTACCATAGGTGTATTAAAGTAATACACCTCATCCCAAAACACTAACTCTAGCTCCAGTCCTCTCTTAAAAAACTCACGCATTCTTTTCTTCTCATATTCATCAGCTTCTTTATATAGCTTATTTGTAATATTGGTGACCTCATCAATTGCAGCATTCATTGTTTTGCTATTATAAATGTCGATCCATCCTTCGTACTTGTTGTTTTTAACCTCCCTAGGTGTTACCTTGTTCATCATATGATGCACAACGATTTGATATATGTTGAAGCAAGGGTAAGATGCTGCTAAAGCTTCAGCAACAGAATTATGATATGCAGCACACATGAAAAAGTCAGTAAAGGCAGAACAAGTCCTTGACTTCTTGTGATTATCGGATAAATCACAATCTTCAAAATATTTTTCATATTGTTTTCGAACATCAAATGTTCCCCTTGCTACATTGATTAAACTATTCATTATTTCAACGTCATTCACTTTAGCTGCAATAACCAACAAAGCACGAGTGCAGTCTACTAAATATAAAAAACCCTGCTGAAGATAAAATTTAAATTTTTCATAATTTAGCGTACTGTTCATTAACTCAACATTAATAAGGATGTTCTTTTATTTTTTCAACAAGATCAGATGATTCTCTTACAGCTATATCGTAGAATTTCTCTTTTATTTTGTTACACATTTTGTGAGCCCCCCATAAATATAAAAATTATTACTAGTATAGTATAATTATTATGAAAAGCTAATTATACTTTAACAATAGGTTAGTATATCAGTATTAAGCTATAAATCAAAAACTTTAGCAATCTAAAGAAATTTTTTTGTTGTTCCCCATATTAAACTCCCTACAAAGAACATCAGACAAATCTATGTTTTCCCAAGAGAATCCACCATCTTTTTCTGATTTCTTACCAAAGTGTCCATAACAGGCTGTACGTTTATATATAGGACGGTTAAGCAATAAGTGTTTGATGATACCTTTAGTTGATAAATCTATGTTATCTTCGATAAGCTTTTTAACCCTCTTCTCATCTACCGTATTTGTACCAAATGTATCAATGTAGAATGAAGTAGGTTTTGACACACCAATTGCGTAAGAAAGCTGCACAAGGCAGCGCTTGGCTAAACCTGCAAAGACAATATTTTTAGCAAGATATCTTGCCATATAAGCTGCAGATCTATCAACCTTTGTTGCATCTTTTCCAGAAAACGCTCCCCCACCATGCGGAATATAGCCTCCATAAGTATCAACCATGATTTTTCGCCCAGTTAATCCACAATCACCAACTGGCCCACCAACAACAAACCTACCAGTTGGATTGACCAAGAGATTTTCCTCAGAACACATCCATCCTTTAGGCAAAGATGAAACTATGCAAGAGTAAATTATTTCTTTTACCTTTGATTGATCCAGATCTTCAGAGTGCTGTATTGAAACGATAACACTTTCAGCACGTACTGGCAGATTATTCTCATACGCCAAGGTGATTTGCGATTTTGCATCTGGACCAAGTTTTGCTTCTTTAGCTACACTCATGATATTTCTTAAAATCAAGTGCGCATAAAAAATGGGCGCCGGCATGAGACTTTCTGTCTCTGTCGTTGCATAACCATACATTATGCCCTGATCTCCAGCACCTTGATCTACCCCTATTGCAATGTCATTTGATTGTTCATGCAGCAATATATTTACTTTCACTTTTTTCCAGTGGAAACCATCGCATTCGTAACCAATATCTTTTATTGTACTGCGTACAATATTTTCAATTCTGCTATTTGCGATGTTAGGTCCAAACACTTCTCCCGCTATAATAACGTTATCTTTAGTAACTAAAGTCTCTATTGCGGTTCGCGAGAAAGAGTCAGTAAAAAGATATTCATCAAGTATTGCATCCGAAATTTGATCCGCTACTTTGTCTGGATGACCAGCTGCAACTGATTCACTGGTGATTAAATTTTTATATAAATTCATGCTTTAGGCTTCTGCTCATGCAATGTCAAAGTTGTTATAGAAGATCTATTTAGTAATTACTAAATGGTGGGCCTGGGAAGAGTTGAACCTCCGACCTCACGCTTATCAGGCGTGCGCTCTAACCACCTGAGCTACAGACCCCTAAGCTGAAACTTGTATATTATCCGCAGGCAAAATATCAATAAAAGTCTTTTTATTTACTGACTTTCTAAATTTGACCCAGCCTTCTATCTTGGCAAAAATTGTGTGATCTTTACCCATACCAACATTCCTTCCAGGGTGAAATTTTGTTCCTCTTTGACGGACAATTATGTTACCAGGAATAACTTTTCCGTTCTTTTTTATTCCTAACCTACGACCTGCGGAATCTCTACCATTACAGGAACTACCACCCGATTTTTTAGTTGCCATATCTCACCCCTTACTTTTGGAGATTAATTTCATTGATACGAAGAACAGTTATATACTGCCTATGACCGGTTTTCCTACGGTAATTCTTTCTTCTCTTCTTTTTAAAAATTATAATTTTCTCCCCTCTGCATTGCTCAAGCACTTCAGCTTTAACAGTAGCATTAGGTGAATAAGATAAACCGTTGTCTGAAAGGCAAACTACCTTGTCAATCTCCACCTCCTTTCCTTCCTCAGCTTCTAGCTTTTCTACTTTTATTACACTACCTTTTTTTACTAAATACTGCTTTCCACCTGTTTCAATCACCGCAAACATAACAAATATACACTTTCACTGTTAACTTTAATCGTAAAGGATGTCATATATGCTGTCAAGACAAATAATTTTTCTTCTCTCAAGCTACATTAAACACTTTCAGTAGACACAGGAACCGCACCATGGGCCAAAAGCAACTTCACAAGCTCTTGGTGATTATTATTGGTTGCACAATCCAATGCTGTCATTATCTGATGATTTCTAGCATCAACATTTGTGTTGTGTTCGAGTAATATTTTTGCTATATCAAGCTCTCCATTCATAGCAGCAAAGTGGAGTGTTGCCATTCTTATCCTTAGTGCACAGCTGTACGAACATTAATTATGGAAAAGAAAAAAGATAATAATCGTAGATT
>NZ_JAHDJT010000004.1 GCF_023661085.1 Wolbachia pipientis | reverse complement strand
AAATTGCAGCGTTTAAGACATAAAAACGCCAATACTGAAAATAAATACTGACCAGTGCTTCTTTTGCCTTTTTTCGCTTGGTAAATTTCTTAAATACTTTATTACTAAAGTAGTATCCTAGATCCCAGACTGGGATGACAAGAAAAGGAGTACTGGAATGACAAAAAAAGCTACTGGGATGACAAGAAGGGGCGCCGAAATGACGCTCTCCCTGAAATGCCCATGGCTAAATATAAAAGCTATGGACGTTTATTGTGCAGGTTAGTTATTATATAGTCACTTCTTCTTTTTCTTTATTGGGATTAATAGCTTCAGTTTTTGCTTCACTAAACTTACTTGACACTTTATCAACAGCCCAAGTTAGTGGTGTAACAACAAGCGCAGCAGTCCAGATGACAGCACTGAGAGCATAACTCAAAACTGTGTTAACAAAGTCAGCTACTTTTATACTGTGGTCCCATGCCTTATTTGATAATGTGTTTGAATAGCCTACCAACGACTCCGTATTGTCTTTAAGACCAAACTTGTCTGTTACTTTCGCCAAACCTTTCGCCGGCCAGTATGAACGATACGCAAATGCTAGATATAAAGGTTGTAGAACTATATTAGTTAGTGCAAGAACAGCAAGCCCTATCATACCACAATTTCTGCGCTTTCTACCACCTAGGTTATCTTTGCTTTCCTCAACACCAAAAACTGCATCCTTCACTGGCCCCACAACATTATCGATGTAGTGAACGGATTTATATAAACAGTTTTGTGGAACTTGACCATCGCCATCTTGTTTTACAGTAGGAACAGTCCCATTGTGAGCATATTGCTTGAAATTCTTGTATGAATTCTTAATGTTCTTAGATAGATTTAACATATTAGCCTCCTAAAAAAACTATAATAAAAAAATGTAATACATTACTATACTATTATAACTTATTTTAGAATAATTGCAATAGTTGCGTTAATATTTCAACCAAATTATATGTTGCATAAAGGCACTTATTACTCTAACATCGCAGTAGGTTAGAAATGAAGAGGTTTTTATGAGTTTTACTTTACCTGGATTACCATATGATAAAACAGCTTTAGAGCCTTATATATCTGCAAGAACTTTGGATTTTCATTATGATAAGCATCATAGGGGGTACTTAAACAAACTCAATGAGCTAGTTGAAAATACTGATTATCAACAGGCGAAAATTGAAGAATTAATAACAAAAGTTCATGGCAATAGCGACAAAGTCCCTATGTTTAACAACGCAGCGCAAGTTTGGAACCACACTTTTTATTGGAGTTCAATGAAGAAAAATGGGGGTGGTAAGCCTCAGAATGACAGTCTTCTGGCAAAAAAAATTCAAGATGATATCGGTGGCTTTGATAAATTTTATGAAGGATTTTCAAGTCATGGAGTAGGCCAGTTTGGCAGCGGATGGGTATGGTTAGTGCTTGAAAAAGGAAAACTCAAAATTACCAAGACTTCAAATGCGGATTTACCATTAATTTACGGTCAGGTACCACTACTTACTATGGATGTGTGGGAGCATGCATATTATCTGGATTGTCAAAATCGTAGAATTGACTACATAAAAGTTTTCCTTGATCATTTGATCAATTGGGATTTTGCAGAAGAAAATTTGAGAAAGAACACATAAAATGAATGTACCAAAGGTAACAAAATTAGATAATGGCCTGCGCATAATAACCGAGCAGGTGCGTGATGTTGACTCTGTAGCTTTAAGTATACGAGTTGGTGTTGGTAGTAGAGCTGAAAGTGCGAATCAAAATGGAATATCCCACTTTCTAGAGCACATGGCTTTTAAGGGAACAAAAACAAGAACTGCATTTGAAATTGCAAAAGCTTTCGACGACATAGGTGGAGTGTTCAACGCTAGCACCGGTAGAGAAAGCACCAGTTACTACGCGAAAGTCCTCAAAAAAGACATAAAAACTGGCATTGATATATTAATAGATATATTGATGAATTCGACATTTCCAGAAGATGAATTGGAGCGCGAAAAAGGTGTTGTAACACAAGAGATTTTTCAAACTAACGATTCGCCGAGCAGCATCATTTTCGATAAATATTTTGAAGCAGCTTATAAAGATCAACCATTTGGTAGGTCGATTTTAGGCACACAGGATACTGTAAAATCATTTACTCGAGAAGATCTGAATAGTTATATAAATGAGCATTACTTTGGCGAGAATACGATATTTTCTGTTGCAGGGAACGTTGAGCATGAAAAAGTTGTTCAGTTAACCAAAAATTTCCTCTCAAAGATTCATGCAAAAGAGCTGGAGAAAAAGCAAAATGCGAATTACACTGGTGGTGAGTACTTGGAGCATCGTAAATTAGACCAGGTACACTTGCTAATTGGTTTACCTAGTGTTTCTCGCCATGACGATAGATATCACACATTTCAGATGCTTGATTCTATATTGGGAAGCGGGATGTCATCACGCCTGTTTCAGGAAGTAAGGGAAAAGCAGGGACTGGTTTACTCTGTCTATTCATTTAATTCTAGTTACACTGATACAGGAGTACTCTCCATTTTCGCTGGCACAGATAGTAGCAACTTAGATAAGCTTTTAAAATCCATAACGACAGAGTTGAAGAAGTTGTCTACGGGTGATCTGAAGGAAGAAGAGGTAAATAGGGTAAAAGAGCGAATAAAATCCCAAATTTTAATGTCACGTGAAAGCGTCAGTTCCCGTGCTGAAGCATTGGGGCACTACTACAGCAACTATGATAGGTATATCAGTAAAAATGAATTGATAGAAAGAACTAGCGCAGTTACTACTGCTGGCGTAAAAGAAGCAGCAGAGGAGCTGTTATCTCAGCATGAAAAAACTACTTTAGCTGCAATTGGAGAAATAAAATCGTTGCCAAGCTACGATAAAGTGGTTTCTATGCTTAGAGCTTAAAGCAATGGGCTTCTCGCATAACAAACCAGTTTTTGGTATGTCGTGAAACGAAAAAAACTACTTAACAATTCCTCTCCAGCACCCTTATATAGCAGGGTATCTCTGGCTCAAACTTGTTTTTGATCTGCAGGCTCAATGACAAAATTCAGTAAAAACTCAGGGTATTTTTTGGCGGATTGTATCAAATTATAGCGGCTGCATGTCTTTTTCATTTTTTCTACATTCAGCCAAATCGCGCTTGAACTAAGCGTCAGTAAATTATTATAGCGCCAATTTAAAGAGTTAAAACTCGCCACTTGGGATTTCTTTGCCTTTTTTCACTAGGTAAATTTCTTAAATATTTATTGCTAAAGTAGTATCTTAGGTCCCAGTATCAAGTACTGGGATGACAAAAAGAGGGCACCTGGATGACAGAAATAAGGGCTACTTGGATGACACCGTCCTTTTTTCTGGATTCCAGTGGGCTTTGTTGCATTGCTATCTATGATAGATTAAAGATAAAAAAGGTAGAGAATATCGGTAGCTTATTATTCTAGCATTTATAGTAAGGACGGTCAGTGAGTACCTAAATTCGAGTAAAAAAAATTTTACTACCATTCACTAACCTAGCTAAAATTCAAGAATTTCAATGCTTTAGCTATTTTAAACAGAATTAAATTTATTAATACAATTACTATTCCTAGATTTGATCAGATTGATTGCAAAAAACAAGATTTTCAATAAGTTGCCTATATAGTTGGCCTTCTATAGACAGCGATGCAGCAAATCTACATAGTTTCCAGAATTGTTTATACTAAATCCATACCATCATACTCTAGGACCATACATCTGAGCATCTGGTAAAATTGCAAATTAAGAAAAAATAAATTTTTATGTAATTACAATAGTGTATTAATTTTAATAATTAATAGCGAGGTAAATATTATGAGTATTAAGAACGATTTAATAATTAAAGCTACGGCAAACAACAGTGTAGATGAACGATATGATAATCCTACATTCACTACGTTTGGATACACTGCACCTGGAGAAAAAAAACAATTACTGAGAAGGCTCTACAAGTAAAAAGCGCTGCGCTTGCACTACCAATACAAGATGTCACATTAAAAAAAGTTGAAGATACATTTAGGTCTGAAGATGCCAAGAAGTCAGGTAATACCGGAGATAAGCCACCGCCAAATGATGTAGCTTCAATTCTTGAAAGAAAAGCAGAAATTGAATTCTTATATGGTAAAAGCGAGTATTCTGGAAATGAGTCTGACTATAGTGATGATGAAGATGAGTATCCAACGCTTTCAAACCTTCAATCAAACAATGAAAAAAGAAGCAGTACTCCTGACAGTGGTTATAGATCTGATGATGATGCAGGACAACAAGAGCCCAAAATTGTGGTTTTGCTAAACCATCAGCTAAATACAAGGAAGCCATTGACATCACCAAAGTCCATTAATTTACAAACAAGACCTCAAACCCCTTCTGCAAGAGTCATGTTTGAAAATAACAATACATCTCATCCCAATCAACAACAATGTACTACTGCACCACAAAATAAAGAAAAGTTAAATGATAGTCATGTCAGTACAAAAATTCCAGTAACAACCACTTTAAGTAAGGCACTGAGAAAGATGCCTGAAAATAAAATATCTAATCCTAGTTTTAATAAAGGGCATGATTCTGGGCTTGCTTTCAATCAAACATCAAAAAATAGTATACAGGAAAAGATTAAGATGTTTGAAAATAACACACCTTTTAATTCAGGTTCTAAAGTGTCTTCATGTTCTATAAAAAAAGTTTCGAATAGAAGTAACTTCCTTTCTTGAAGCTCTGCGGTCTAGGGAACGTTCTTAAACATTCTGAACGTTCCCAAGATTTTCAATAAGTTACTTATATAGTTGGCCTTCTATAGGCAGCGATGCAGCAAAGCCGCAGTGAGCAAACTATTCAACTGGTCTTCAGGATTTACACAAGCTTTAGAATCCATATCAATCATATACTATAACTCATTACATTTTAACATTTTTATATAAACTATATCAAACCCCTAAAACTGTTTGTAATAAAGCCATCTGATCAACTCCGTTAATCTTGCGAATCATATTCTCAGCATCGATCTCTATTGGTTCATTTTCACCTGTAGTAAGTTTGTAATAATGAGCATCGACTACACGCTTAAGCGTTGCTTTTCCAG
Organism: Wolbachia pipientis; assembly: GCF_023661085.1. Taxonomy (GTDB): domain Bacteria; phylum Pseudomonadota; class Alphaproteobacteria; order Rickettsiales; family Anaplasmataceae; genus Wolbachia. The sequence goes on along the minus strand of NZ_JAHDJT010000004.1, from coordinate 13,197 downwards.
CTGGTTTCCAACCACCAAAATCAAGCTCTTTAAACGCTAACTGTTCGACCTGCTAATAATAAGAATTGGTATTATACTGCCATAAAGGTATAGATCTTTTGCCTTATCGTTGTTATAATTAATACCTTGCTAAAAATTGAATATTAATAAATGAATGAATTAAGAAAGCTCAGTATTACAGAGATGCACGATGGACTTAAACGGAAAGATTTTTCTGCTGTTGAGCTCGTAGAAGCGCATATCAACGCAGTTGAAAGTGAGAAATTAAATGCATTTGTGACGCAAACTCCAGAAATAGCAATAGAGGCCGCTAAAGCCGCAGATGAGCATTTTTCAAAACAAAAGGGTGATATACCGCTCATGGGTATACCAGTTGGTGTTAAAGATTTATTCTGCACAAAGGGAACAAAAACAACAGCATGCTCAAAAATGCTAGAAAACTTCGTTCCAACTTACGAGTCCACAGTATCTGACTTGCTTTTAAAAAGCGGAGCAGCTATGCTCGGCAAGCTCAACATGGATGAATTTGCCATGGGCTCTGCAAACACAAATAGCTATTTTGGTCCTGTTGAAAATGTGTGGGTTAGAAAAAGTGATGGGGAAAAAGTTGTGCCTGGTGGGTCATCTGGTGGATCCGCAGCATCGGTTGCTGGATTTTTATGCGCTGGAGCGCTCGGAAGCGATACCGGTGGATCTGTGCGCCAGCCAGCAGCTTACTGTGGAGTAGTTGGAGCAAAGCCAACTTATGGAAGATGTTCGCGTTTTGGTATGATCGCATTTGCAAGTTCCCTGGACCAGGCAGGAGTCATTACTCGTTCCGTTTCTGACTCAGCATTAATGTTGGAAACGATTTGTGGTTATGATAGCAAAGATTCAACATCGAGTAAAAGGCCAGTGCCTAAATTTTCTAATTTTATAAACGGTAATATCAAGGGTAAGCGCATTGGTATACCAAAAGAATATAGAATGGATGGAATTTCAGAAGAAATCGTCCATCATTGGGAAAAAGTTTCTTCCGATTTGAAGGAAAACGGTGCTGAAGTGGTTGATATTACCTTGCCACACACTAAATGTGCAATACCAGTCTATTATTTAATTTGTTCTGCTGAAGTTTCATCTAATCTTGCTCGTTATGATGGTGTGCGTTATGGATTCAGAGCTGATGCTGATACCCTCGAAGAAATGTATTCACTAACGAGAGCAGAAGGTTTTGGAAAAGAGGTAAAAAGAAGAATCTTAATTGGTGCTTATGCACTTTCTTCAGGTCACTACAATGAATATTACGAAAAAGCACAATGCATTAGAGCATTAATCAGAAATGATTTTATAAAAGCATTTGAAAAAATAGATTATATACTTGTTCCATCTGCTCCAACAGAAGCTTTTGGCTTGAATGAAAAGCCAGATCCGCTAATTATGTGTATCAATGACGTCTTTACCGTACCAGCAAGTTTAGCCGGACTACCTGCTATTTCCGTTCCTGTTGGACTTTCCAATGAAGGTTTACCACTTGCTTTACAAGTAATTGGAAACTATTACGATGAAGCTGGAATATTGAATGTAGCAAATGTGATAGAGCAAAATTGTGGCAGAGTAATTGAATTGAATGTGTCCGCTTAGGAAAGCGGCAAAATAAGGCAGACAAAGTAGCATAGAAAGATAACCATAAAAGTAAAGGCGAGTTTACAGTAAATAGTGCCGTGTAATACCAATTCCCACTACACAGGGAGCAGATATGCCACTTTACCCCGCTATTCTACTTGCTTCAGTGTGGATCTTTTCCTCGTTATTGTCTTATGTAATGGGAATTGATATAAACCACAATGTAAAAGGCACAGAATGGATAACCTAAGTATTGTGTATGGGTCCAAGAGATAAAAAAGATATTATAGAAGAAAAAAGACAATTTGTACCTGTTCAAAAAGTTAGTTTTACTGTTTCTTCTAGTCAACGAGAAAATCCGTTACCAGAAGAAGTGGAAGACAAACCTGAAACTAATTTAAGTAATGTCATACAAGCAGTCAACAGAAATAGGACTGCCAGTCCTCAGGCTATTTCTTCCTGAAGTTGTACAATTTCAGCTTTAGAAAGACCAGTAGATTCAGTTACTAAATCAACAGATACACCAGCTTTAAGTAGGTTTTTAGCAACAGCCATTTTAGCCTGTTTTTCGCCTCTTTCTTCACCGATCTGGATGCCGCGTTCTTCACCAATTTGGATACCTTTCTCTATACCTTTTTCCATACCTTCTTCAAGTTTGTATTCAAGGATAGCTTCCTCTTTGTATAGATCCATTATTCTTTCTTCATATGCCGTTAGATCTTTTTCATTCCAGTTAAACCTGTCTAATTCATCATATGCTCTCTTTATTATTGGCACTTCTCTTGCAATTTTCTTCAGATCTTTTTCAGTGGTTTCTTCTGCATATTTGAAAAAAAAACACCAGCGTTCTACTATGCTTGTTAATTGCTCTACTTTATTTTTAGGAAATTTTGGTAGTTCTATAAACACAAATTGAAAATCTTGTAAATCATGCTCATTAGTCTCCTCATCTCTTATGGTATTGCTAGATATATAATTAGACTTATCAGGAAATAAAACACAATTTGAAATCGCAATAAAGAAGATCTTCTGTAAATTAGCATACTTACCAACTTGTCTTGAGTAAGCTTTAGCAGCATAATATTGAGCGCGCTTTTCAAAACCTTTATCACGAGTGAGCTGCATTTCAACCACAAATCTGTTGCCAACAGAATCCTGACAGAGAACATCAACTATACTTTGTCTCTCAGAGGCAATTTCAGGGTTCAAAATGGTGCTGATAAATTCTATTTCTTGTATAGTATTAACTTCAGTACACCCTAGAATATCGTTCAAAAAATGGATAAGTATGTTCTTATTTTTTTCAGTGCCAAAAATCTTTTTAAATGTTAAGTCCAATTTTGGGTCAAGAAACTTTGAGAAAGCCATGAGAAATTAACTTAAAAAGTATTAATAATTATACACTATCCTGAAGAAATATTCAACTTTTTTATGCTGAGGTTTACTAAAGTAGTAAATTTAGAGCTTATTCCAAGTTTAAAGAGTATATATTGCCTAAATTTCTAATCAAAGAGGAACAAGTTTGGCAAAAAATAATGATATTATTAGCGGAACGTAAAATAGTCCCACTGCAGTACTGATGAAAAGCAGCAAAGTAGCTCTATCTGGTTGATAATTTAAAATATTAGCAAGTATTACACTGGATCCAGAAACTGGAATAATAGCTAGCAACATCAGCGCTTTATATATACTCTCATCGTATATACCTGTGATATGTTTATCTGTCAGGACAATTCCCAAAACAAATAATGGCCAGAACACGTACTTTGCTATAATAGTGGTCAAAGCGAGTTTCCAATCTATTTTAAAATTTGTAGTTTGTGCAATACTCACTCCAAGTAGCACCATTCCTAATGTAATAAATGTACTTCTTATATTCATCATAACATCTGTTAGAAAAGCAGGTATTTGTATATCGCATATACTCAAAAAGAAGCCCAGAATCATCGCATAGGACGAAGGAAGTCTGAACAACCTTAACATGCATTCTTTTGCGGTGTATATACCGTTTGCAGCTATATAAAATCCTAAGCTATTTTCAAACAGTGCCATTCCTATATAACAGACAACATATACAGACACCGAATCTTCATCAAATAAAGTCATAGCAATTGGCAAGCCAAAATAACCCATACTTGTACTGCCTGAGCTAAATGCCAATATGTTTTTCGTGTTGTCCTTAAATAAAAAAGAAGAAAGATAATACACCGATAAGGACATAGTGCTACCTATAAACCATATCAAAATCGGCAAAGAAATTACTTTTAAATTGACCTCTGTATGAGATACTCCATACAGAATTACTATTGGGTTAGCTATATAAAAGAGTATTTGAGATATAGTATTTCTATCAATCTTAAGGCATTTTCCTGCTAAATAACCAATAAGTATTGTAATATAAATAGGTAATATTTTGAGAAAAAGGGTAAAGAACATACTAGCCTAATTATAATCCTTTTTGATACTTCCAACTGATAAATTGACATTAGATCTCAAGACATTGTAAAAGTAAATAAAATTTATTTTCCAATTTACCCAACTCATAGTTATTTAAAAAGACCCATTTAGTGCTAAGAATCGCTTTTACAAAACATAAGAATGATATTTTTATGATAAAATTATGTTAAGTTTTTATAAAGCTTCTTGCATATCTTTCAATAGTGGTAACTTTGCTAAAAAGCAAAGTTTAGTGGCTTTGTTGTATGCTTTCAGGTGATATAGGATACAAACCCTGACTACTTTTGTTGCAAAATAAGTGCTTTGTAGACAAGTATAAACGATAGAACTAATTATACTTTCCCAAAGATGAGTGATGCGTTAGTGCCGCCAAAGCCAAACGAATTAGAAAGCACATATTGGATCTTATGCTCTTGAGCTTTAAACGGTACAAAATTTAAATCACATCCCTCTGAAGGTTTGTGCAGATTTAAAGTTGGGGGAGTAATTCCTTCATTTAACGCAAGAATACTAAATATTGCTTCAACACTACCTGCAGCACCAAGTAAATGTCCTATAGAGGATTTGGTTGAAGAAACTGGTATCTTATAAGCGTAGTCACCAAATAACTGTTTTATTGCTATTACTTCAATTTTATCTCCAAGTGGCGTTGAAGTTCCATGTGCATTGATATACCCAATTTGATTTGGACTAATTTGTGCACTCTGTAAGGCAAGCTGTATTGATCTCAATGCACCTCTTCCGCTCTCATGTGGAGCGGTAATATGATAAGCATCCCCCGTTAGTCCATATCCAGTAAGTTCTGCATATATTTTTGCTCCCCTTCTCTTTGCGTGTTCATACTCTTCTAATACTAGTATACCTGCTCCTTCACCCATAACAAATCCATCGCGTTCTTCATCCCATGGTCTTGAAGCTTCTTCAGGCTTATCATTAAATTTAGTTGATAGTGCCTTCATAGATGCAAAGCCTGCAATTCCAACCCTACAAAGTGCACTTTCTGCCCCACCTGCAATCATTATATCTGCTTCATCAAGTTTTATAGCTCTTGCTGAGTTTATGATTGCATGTGCACCTGTTGCACATGCGGTTACCGCTGAATCGTTTGGACCTGTAAATTCGTATTTAATAGAGATATGGCCAGATATCAAATTTATCAAACTTGCGGGAACAAAAAATGGGCTGACACGTCTAGGTCCTTTTTCCTGCATAATAATTACGTTTTCCTGAATTGATGGAAGACCACCTATACCAGAGCCAACAACCACACCAACGCGTTCTCGATCGATATCTTGATTTTCTAAAATTAGTGAATCGTCCACTGCCTGAATAGCGGCTGCAATGCCATAATGGATAAAACGATCTGTCCTTTTTAGGTCTTTTTCAGAGATATAATCTAGCGGGTTAAAACAGTGCTTAATGTTATTACCTTGTAGAGGAATTTGTCCTGCGATCTTGCTTGCAAGATCAAAAGCATCAAACCTGCTGATTTCCTTTATACCAGACTCACCACCTATTAACTTAAGCCAAGTGTTTTCAACACCTGCCGCCAGTGGAGTAATTAAGCCAATACCGGTAACTACTACTCTTCTGCTCATTTAATACTAATTATTGGTTTTTTTATTACTGATGTACTCAACTATCTGCTCTACAGTTTCCATTTTTTGTGCATCTTCATCAGGAATTTCTATGCCAAACTCTTCTTCTGCCGCCATGATTATCTCAACTGCATCTAAACTGTCTGCGCCATGCTCTGAAAGCTTTGAGGAGCTGCTAAACTTCTCTACATCCTTACTAATGTGCTCCAGTACAATCTTTTTTACTTTTTCTTCTATGTCTTCTCTAGTGCTTTTTGCTAGTTCGCTACTCATTTTTTACCAAAAAATAACCTATTCTTTGATGTTATAAAAAATTTTCATGTTTGCAATACCTTTTATGGTTGATAGACTATTACAAAATTTTCTATTGCCCTAGCTGAAATATGCTTCAACATTATGCGCTGGGAAATTAACAAACTTAAAAATGCTAGATGAAATAACAAAAGATTTACTTATTGCAGAAATAAACAAATTTCTATCTGAAGATAGCCAAAGCAAGCTTATATCGGCTATGCGTTATGCGCTTCTTGCTCCTGCGAAATATATACGCCCATTTTTAGTTACAGCTTCATCACGAGTATTTAATGTTAAAGCTGAGAAAGTAATGCCAATTGCTGTGGCAGTTGAGTGTGTTCACACCTACTCTCTAATTCACGATGATTTGCCATGTATGGACAATAGCGATACTCGCAGAGGCCAGCTAAGTTGTCATAAAAGATTTGACGAAGCAACAGCGGTGCTTGCTGGAGATGCGCTGCTTACCCTCGCTTTTGAAATACTATCTTCACTAAATGAGGATAGCAATAAATGCTGTGAAATCATAAAAGTACTCTCTCAAGCGATAGGAGCTAAGGGAATGGTAGGAGGACAGATTTTAGATATTGATGCAGATTTCTCCAAAATAAAAGAAATCCATTTATTAAAAACCGCAAAACTATTTGCAGCTTCATGTGAAATAGGCGCTATAATGGGAAATGCTACAGGCAAGCAACGAAGAGCGTTACATGACTATGGAATAAACCTAGGGCTTATTTTTCAGGCCAAAGATGATATTGAAGACCACAAGCAAGATGAGGTAAGTAACTTAATGTCTATACTCGGTAAAAGTGAAACAAAGAACTATATAGAAAGTCTCTTTAAACAAGCTTTAGATAATTTGGGTAAACTTTCAGGCGAAATTAATTATTTATACAATTTATTGAATCGGGTAAAAAATGATGGTTAGGAAAATTATATTACAATTACTTATTTCCATAGTAATAATTTTCACTTTAACTTCCGCTTTTGTGTTCACCATCGTTCAAATAAACAAAAGCAGACCAGAAAAGAGAGACAAGCTTTATGAGTTAAATACTACGAATGATGACTTGGTACAGACAATAGCATATTACCTAGTGAAGCCAATACTTGAATCAGCGCTTGACCACTATATCGAAAAGCATGGGTTGAAGGAGTATTTAAAAGAAATAACACAGCAGGAAAGAGAGGAAAATTCGATAAACTTCTATGAAATTACAGAAGGCAGTGGCAGCAGAGCTCTATGTGGTCAAGAAGTCTTGCTGCAAATGTATAAAATATCTAATAACCTAGCGATACCACTTCCGAATCAAGTCCTTAATGTTACTTTAAAAATAGGTCAAGATGATTGGAAAGAAGTGGGCCTAGGAATAATGGGTATGAAAGAAGGAGGAGAGCGTGTAGTTACTGTAAACATTACCAATGACAACAAAACGAACTTTAACTCTTACTATGTCAAACTAATCGAGGTAAAAGATAGATATCCCGACTCAGTAAATAATATGATGATTTTCAATGATTTAATTAACAGGGCTGGAAAACAAGTAAGATGTGGTGACGAGGTGTCAATTAAGTATAGCGTAATGGGGCATAATGGTGAATATATAATCAAGGATCAAACAGCGCAATTCAAAGTTGGTGACAAAAGGGTACCGCTTGCAATAGAGCTTGGAGTAGTTGGAATGAGAGCTGGTAATAACAGAACTATCATTTCTCCATCGGAACTTTTGGACGTTACTGACGGTATGTTAATTGGAGACATAGATTTTGACGAAGAAAATGTTTCTATAATTAATCTCAGCTTAGATGCCAAAACTTAAAGGCAAGATACTTTAAAATATTACTTGGTAGCTGAAGAAAATAATAAAAGTACATACTGCAGTGATAACTGGTGGTAAAACCAGGAAAATAGGTGTCTTTTTAACGAAAAAATTCTTGGAAGGCTTTGAGAAAAAAGCATTGTAAATTATTGGCAAAAAGTACATAGCATTGAGTATAGTGCTGATCATTAACACAAGAGTCACAAATACAGAAAGTGCTACATTGCCAGAGCTAAAAACAGCCTGAAAAATGAGAAACTTACCCCAGAAAGTTGGAGCAGGTGGCACTCCGATCATAGATAACGCACCTATAGTAAATGCTGCCATAGTAATTGGCATATTGCGTCCTATGCCGTGAATTCTATCTACATATTTCTCACCTGTTTTCGTTATTATGCTACCTGCAATAAAGAATAGAGTGATTTTTGCAAATGCATGACAAACTAACTGAAAAACTGCGACTCTTGCGCTAAGGTCGCTAAAAATTGAAGCGAATAGTATAATATATGATAATTGGGAAACGGTAGAGTAGGCGAGCAATTTTTTCAATTCTTTCTGCTTGAGTGCAATCAGTGAAGCAACAATGATGGTAAATCCTGCAGCATAAGGCAGCCATCCTCCAGCAAACCAACTTTGTTGCGCAAAGCGTTGCAGATTATCGGTGCCAAAAGTGTATAATATGACTTTTATAATGATGAAAACCCCGGATTTCACAACAGCAACAGCATGTAGCAGCGCACTCACAGGAGTTGGTGCAACCATTGCTTTTGGTAGCCAAAAATGCATTGGTATTAATGCAGCCTTGCCTACTCCGTAAATCAGCATAACAAAACACACTGCAATGAAAGTGACGAGCGAAGTGTCAAATTTAAATATTCCACCGCTTACAAAGTCTAAAGTATGAAATTTACTGTATAAGAACCCGAGAACTGGAAAAAATAGTACTAAGGAAGAAAAAAACAGCACACCAAAATAATAACGCCCAGCTATCATTGATTCATTTGTTGCGTTATAGGTGACAAGAGGATAAGTACTCACAGTTAAGAGCTCATAAAAGACAAATGTAGTAAGCAAATCGCCAGAAAAAGCAATAAACATTGCACAGCTGATCGATATTGAAAGAAAACACAGGAAATTTGAGTAATTATTACTAGGATAGTTATTCTGCATATAACATATTGCGTATACGCTGGTTAATATCCACAGAAACGATATTAATAAACTAAATACCACTCCAGTGGACTCTAGCTTTAAACTAATGTGCAAGTTATTGCCAAAATCCATAAGGATAAATTGAGAATGATCACCATATGCCCAATATAAAGTGCACAGACACGCATATATAAATAGAAGTATAGAAGAGGCAACAGTAACGCTGTTGCTCACTCTAGGCCATTTGCCGGTAAAAAAGATAACCACTGCGCCAAGCAGCGGAATCAGTGCAGTAATTAACAAATAATTTTCAGTAATAAAAAATGGTAAGGAAAGAGGTGTTAAAACATATTCCATTAAATAATTCATTCTTTTGCTTAGGTAAAGTTAGGATTATACTCAAGTCACAGAAAAACTGCCACTTTTTTGGTAAATTAGTTTTATGCATATATGGCACAAGCTGGATAGGAGAACAACTGTTCCCCTATCTTTTCCACCTTTTTATATCTAACCTAAACAAACTTCTGCACCTGCTCATATGTGCTTTCAACACATGTTACAATTGAGATAATGTGCATCAAACCATCAACTTTTTTCAATAGTTTTGGTTTTACCTTCCGCTCTCACTTCTTCCATGCGGCTTTTAGGAGGTAATGATGGTAGTGGCCTTCTGCTTAAATTTGCATTTTTCTTTTGTGAGTCACCTCTTAATGCCTCTTCACGAGTCTGAAATATAGGCTCTCCATCATTATAGTTTCCTCTCACAGAATTTGAATCTTTGTCTTTCTTTTGCTGCGGATGATAGCCAAGCTCTTCAAGACTCTGGAATATAGGCTCCTCATCATTATAGTTTTTTCCTATAGAGTTTGAGTTTATATTTTCCTTTTGCAAATCAGCGTTCAATAACTTCGATATTTCTTGCTCTAGCTGCTTATCTTTATAATTATTGCCAAGGTCTTTGATTTTCTCTTTCTTTTTTATAATGTGATCTAAGGCGTCAATAGTATAGGTTTTTATTTTTCGAGCATCTATCGGCTTATCTCCTTTGACAGTAATTTCACTACTTCCTTGCTTGCTACTTATATTATAGCCTTGCCCTCCAATTTTTGTTGTCACTTCTTTTTTAAATAAATTGCAAATAGCATCTATTGTTTTTTGAGCACAATCTTTAAAAAAAGCTTTGATTGCCTTGAACTCCTGTGCTAAGGAAAAGGTTTGAGTATGTGCGTATTTTTTATCTGGTGATAACTCTTCAGTATTCTGAAGTACAGCGGTTACTTGCTGAGGGTCAAGCATCATTGCATGACGTTTTGAGCGTGTTAGTTCTGCTTGTGCTTCAGATGATTTAATATCTTGATTTTTATTCTCACCATCAACACCCATGCCATTAATTGATTTACTTTTTTTAGGAGGCAACGGTGGTGATAACTCTTTTTCAGACAATGATTCATGAATATCGTGAAGATTTTGGTATATAGGTTCTTCTTTCTTCAAATTTTCATAAATTGGTTCTTGTATCAAACTGGTATTGATAAATTTTTGTACCTTTCCTAGATAATCGACATTTTTATCCTCTTTAGGCACTCGCACACCTTCAAATTTGATTTTTTTTATATCTTCAATGTTTAGCCCATTTTCTTTAAGCCATCCCTCTCTTTTACTCATTGACTCAACGAACTCGTTAATTTTTTTTATATTACCTGCACTATCATCAACCAACATTACAGTTTTTGGTAACTTACCATGTTTATCCTTGTACTTCACAATTGCTCTGCAGATATGCAGATTTTTTCCAACTTGATTTTGCTGTTCTTTTAGAGCTGAGCTTTTCAACTGGATATCATAACCTGCTGGAAATCTGCCAAACACAGAAACATTGTTTGCCTGCTCTTTAGATAGACCCAGATGATTTTCTATAACCCTTTTCACAGCATTTGGATATTCTGTGTATGATGCAATGTTAACTTCCACCCCACTTGAAAGTGCAGATTGCAACACAGATTTTAATGTTTCCTCGTTTTTTATTCCGTCTGTATTCTCTAGAAATTTTCTTATATCAGCACCTGTTACTGCATTATTTTGAGTAGAATCAAAGTCACTTTTTATTAACCTGGAAAAAGCATTGTGCATGTGCCCATTAGTGATAGTGTTATCAAAATCGAATATTAACAGGGCATTATTTCCTTTAGCCATATCTTCACCTCATAATTTTTACCAATTAAGGATAAAGGCTAGCACTAATAGATTAATTATTTACTATAGTGCTTTTAAAGTTAATGTAATGATAATAAGAAGGAAAAGCTAACAGCGTGGAGAGAAAACTTAAAAAGAGACAAGGTTACAACATTCCACTAACCCAGTTACTCTTTTCCTGATCTAACCTATCATCTAATATTGCCTGTCTTATTGATTCCATCAGCTTATTCATGAAGAAAACATTATGAATGGTGATGAGGGTGTAGGCTAGCAGTTCTTTAGCTTTCAATAAATGGTGTATATAAGCTCTCGAATATTTTCTGCAGGTAAAACACAAACAGTCACTTTCAATTGGATCACTGTCCAGCTCAAATTGTTGATTTCGCAAATTAACATGCTCCTTGCACTTTGAAGCAATAGAATTCCTATTTTTCACCTTAACAAGCGCGCCACCATGTCTTGCCAGGCGAGTTGGATGCACACAATCAAAAGTGTCAATCCCAAGCTCTACTGCGCGAAAGATGTCCACAACTCCACCAATACCAAGCAAATGAGTAGGCCTATCTTTTTTTAAGTGCCTCATAGTAAAAGAAACTACATCATACATCTGCTCCTTACTCTGACCAAGTGATCCACCTATTGCTTGACCGAAAAACGGTAAATTATTGATAAAATCACAGCTTTCTCTGCGCAGATCTTGATATACTCCACCTTGGCTGATTCCATACAGTGCTTGTTTGCCATCATTACTTTTTTCAAGTTCATTTAAAGAACGTTCAGCCCACCTGTGGCTCATGAGCATTGATCTTTGTGTATATTCTTTGCTGACGTGAAACGGGGTACATTCATCTAAAACTAGGATTAAATCCGCACCTAATTTTTGTTGAACTTGTATAGATTTTTCAGGAGTTAAACAATAAGTTTTACCATTAATATAAGAACGAAAAATTGCCCCATCCTCATTAATTTTGATCAGAGTTTTTTGTTTCTTTCTTATTCCCTTTATTTCTTCTGAAACTGATCCGTGGCCCAGGCTAAATATCTGGTATCCACCAGAATCAGTTAGCATCGGTCCATTCCATCCCATCATCTTGTGCAAACCACCAAGTTTTGCTACGGTATTCTCTCCCGGTTGGAGCATGAGGTGATAGGTGTTGGAAAGTATTATCTGAGTACCAGCTTCACCGATTCTCTCAATATCTGCAGCTTTAATTGCAGCTTTGGTTGCACAAAATATAAACGCTGGTGTTTCTATGCTTCCATTTGGAGTTTCAATTGTGCCAACTCTTGCAGAACCTGATCGCTTGGTTATTCTAAATGAGAATTCTTCTTTCATCTATTTGTTTGAAAGCTCTGCTATGATGTTTTCTACTTTTTCAGGAGTAAGATTCTCATAAAAATTGTCATTGATCTGCACAACAGGAGCATTAACGCATGCACCAAGGCATTCAACTTCTTTTAAAGTAAACAGATTATCTTTGGTAGTCTCACCTATATTGATCCCAAGCTTCTTTTTAAAGGTATTTAACACTTCTTCGCTACTGCATAACCAGCAAGGGGTTGTCCTACAAACTTGTATCAGATATTTACCCACTGGTTTTAAATTATATATGGTGTAAAAACTTGCCACTTCGTATACGCGAATATGTGGAATATGTAGCATATCAGCAACGTAGCGCATGGCAGACTCAGGAACCCATCCACATTGTTCTTGAACTAGATATAGTAAAGGCATAACAGCACTACCTTCTTTACCTTTTGGGTACATCTCTATAAACTTTTTTGCTTTCCTGAGGTTTTCCGATGTAAAACTAAACTGCTCTCCTTTTTCTTTCATCTGTAAGGTTCATGTAAATCTCAACAGATTATACTTAAAGAGTCAATAATTGCAATTAGACTTCTCACATGAAAGGGTAATTATTTTAAATACTGGCGTTTTTTGTGTGCTCTTAGATTGCTTTAGCTATAAATGCTAAAAAATTTACCAAATAGAGAAAAAGGCAAAAGAAGCCCTGGTCATTATTTATTTTCAGTATTGGCGTTTTTATGTCTTAAACGCTGCAATTTAGCTGCTT
>NZ_JAHDJT010000049.1 GCF_023661085.1 Wolbachia pipientis | reverse complement strand
GCGTTGAGGATAAAAACGCCGATATTTGAGGTACATATAAATAATTAGCCACCGACCGGGGCTTCTTTTGCCTTGTTTTTTCATTTGGTAAATTTCTTGAATATTTATTACTAAAGTAGTATCCTGGATCCCAGTATCCGCTACTTGGATGACAGGAGGAGGGGCGCTGGAATGACACCCTTGTTGATTGGCAAAACGGTATCTTTAATTTGTCCTATTATCATTGGGATTTGGTATTAATTTCCTTTGTTGATCTTTTTTACCATGCTGTCAATCATATGTTTTATCCCTTGATATACAGAGTACGTACTTTCATCGCTACGCATATAAGCAGAACAGGAAAATACATTATGCTCTTCGTCTTCTATTGATAACTCTGTATCGCACTTTATGTGCTCGCCACCAAGCTTTTCTATCAACTTTTCCCTATCATCTCCTATAGTCACCTTAATTTTATTTCCTCTTTTGCCTATTTTATTACTTAAAATAAAAACAACCACCGCTGGAGATATACATATCGCTCCTATTGGCTTTTTCGCAGCAAAAAATTCTGAAACTAATCTTTCAAATTCGAGTATTACTGTTGCCGCGTCTTTACCTTCAGCTAGGTCAGATAGATTTTTCACAACTCCATATCCGCCTGGTACAACTAGCATGTCAAAATCTTTAGCTTTGGCTTCCTTCAGGTCATATATTTCACCTCTTGCAATTCTTGCTGCTTCTACAAGTACATTCCTCTTCTCTTTTACTGCCTCTTTTGTTTTATGGTTCATAACTTGTGTAATATTGATATCAGGTGCAAAGCATTTAACTTCCACTTCCTGCTGATCAAGCACGAGCAAGCTTAAAACAGCTTCTCTCACCTCTGCACCGTCGAGATGACCACATCCTGATAAAACCACAGCAGCGTTTAATTTTTTTTCTTCCTTAGGCAACCTCGTTTTCATATATTATACAGATTGTAGTACAAATTCCGTGTTTGAAAAGGGGTAATTATATTAATTACTTCATACTAATTATGATATAGTTAATAATTATTATGTATAATTGGGCATATTTATAGTTGATAGGAATTGAATATGGCGTAAGGTGGTGTAACAGATACTGGTTATTCGGAGCAGTTCATTGAAAATATAGCAAAATATATTAGAGAAAAGCCAGATTTGGTAGAAAAATTGCAGGAGCTATTAAAAGATAATGAGGATTTTAAAAACTTAAATAAGGAATTCAATGAATTAAGTGTCGAGGATGTTACTAATTTACTGAAGAACAGTGAAGAAGTGCTGGATAATGTAGTTAAGCATTTTACAGAGAACAAAAAAGACTTAGAAATACTTCTTGAGCAAGCAAGCAAAGTGAAGGACATGGAGGGGAAGCTCGAAACTTTAGGTAATCAGTTGTTAATTCAAGGAGTTATAGGTGGAGCAGCTATTACAGCACTAACAGGTGCACTAGCAGGTACATTGGCAATAGGAGGAGTGGCTGGTGCATTAATGGGTGGTGGATTAGCATTAGCCGGGCTTGTGGCACTGGTAGCTATAGTTGCTATTGGTTATGCTATATATCAACATAGAGGTGAGATAAAAGAAGGTGCTGAGTCGTTAGGAAAAGCAATTAAAAGTTTTGTGAAAGACTTGATCGATAAGTTGCCTACGGTTCAAGCAAGAGAGAATAATTTTGGTAGGTTACATGAGAAATTGTTTCAATCTATTATATACGCTAGTGGATCGGAGAAGGAAGGTGAAGCAAAGAGCGCTCGGGATAAGGCTATAGTAATAAAAATGCTTCAAAATGAAGGGCAACGTTCTGCTATAAAAGAATTAATAAAGGACGGGACCATTCAAAATTTTTCAGAAGATGAGATGAAAAGGCTTATAGAAAAAGGTCTTAGTACTCACGAAACTGATAAGAAAGCACTTGAGGAGCTTATGGATGATTTTCCACCTAAAAATTATGGCCATTGGTGAAGGTAAAATAGGGGAGGTAGAGGAAAAAGTTAATGAGAAAGTGAAAGAAATGAAGCCAAAATCCCAGGTGGATGATCCAAGTTCTAAACAAGTAAGCCCAAAAGAAGAGATCAGAAAATGATAGCTTTCTAAATTTCAGTATTAAGGCTTCAATTACCCGTTTCGTAGTATTTTTCAACCAATTTATTGAGCAACCTTATACCAAAACCTACCGCTCCTTTTGGGGAAATATCAGTGCCTTTTTCATGCCAAGCCGTGCCTGCAATGTCTAAATGTGCCCAGCAAGTTTCATTTACAAAACGCTGTAAAAATTGCGCAGCCATTATGCTATCTCCGCCAGAGCCTGCAGGAGCGATGTTTTGGACATCAGCAATCGGTGAGTCGATAATTTTATCGTAAGTCTCATTCATAGGAAAACGCCACAACTTCTCGTTTACTTCATTGCCTACATCAATAAGACGATTTGCTAATTCATCATTATTGGAGAAAAGACCAGCATACTCATTATTCCCAAGCGCAACCACTATAGCGCCAGTTAAGGTTGCAAGATCAACCATAAACTTAGGTGAGAATCTGTCCTGTGTATACCATAAAGCATCTGCAAGTACGAGCCTTCCTTCTGCATCAGTGTTTAACACTTCTATTGTTTGCCCAGACATCGAAGTTACTACATCACTTGGTCTTTGAGCATTACCGTCCACTGCATTTTCTGCAAGTGCAACTACACCAACCGCATTTACCTTCGCTTTTCGTCCGGCTAGAGTACGCATCACCCCAACCACAGTAGCAGAACCTGCCATGTCATATTTCATTGACTCCATGCCACGCGAAGGCTTGAGTGACACTCCACCAGTATCAAACGTTATGCCTTTACCCACAAAAGCTACAGGCTTTTGTTCTTTGGAAGTTCCATTCCATTTGATCACTACTAATTTTGGCTCTTTACCACTCCCTTGTGCTACCCCAAGCAATGCTCCCATTTTTTTCTCTTCCATCTGCTTCTTACCAAGCACTTCGATTTCAAGGCCAAGCTTAGTAAGTTCGGTTTTTATATAGTCAGCATAGGATTCTGGATATAAAACATTAGGTGGTTCAGTGGTAAGAGTACGTGTAAGAAATATGCTCTCACCTTCTTGTCTTAAACGCTCAAATGATTTTTCAGCACTACTGAATTGCTCATCTTTTGCTAGCACTGTGATCTCCTCTACTTCTGTAACTTTTTCATCCTTTTTGGTTTTATACTTATCAAACTTAAAACTGCGCAAAAATGCACCGTATGCAACATTTGTTGCATTGCCTTCGATTGAAATTGCCGCTCGCTTGATTTTTAATCTGCTTAGTTCGCAATATACTTTTCCGCCAATATTTAATTCTTTGTTTTCATCCCATTCATCTCTCTTGCCAAGTCCAGCAACTACAATATTCTTTCCCTCTGATGAGGTAATGGAGAAAAATTCACCAAAACCTCCATTGAAATCACTAAATCTTTTGATGCTATCTGTAATTTGCTTGTCTTGTAAAACCTTATCGTTACTTATAAATTCATCATTTTCAAACAAACCTACCACTAGCGTTTCAAAATCAGGTAAAGCCTTAGAAATTGTTATCTTCATCGTTGACATCTCCGTTGCAAATAATTGTAAGCTGCACATAAAACATAGTAAAAACATTAGTAAGATGTTTTTCATATGCATTTTAAGTACAACAGCGTTTAAGACTACTATGAACTCCCCTGATATGCAAGGGTTTTATCTTTTATCAGAAAACTTATTATACCCACCTAAGGTGATATTAAATGTGTAGGTCTTAATAGCCCGATCATTATAAGTAAATGGTGCTATCAGAAGGCTTGCAAGCCCATTGTCAATAAGATCCCCAAGAGCAGAATCAGCACAGTTGTCACAACTATGGTCGGCAAAGAACATTTGTGTTGTGAACTCTGGGAAATCTGGATGTTGAACCAAAAAGTTGATGTGTGGAGCCCTATCACCGATCTTACCAGGTGCTATTGTAATAAAATTATAATAGCCAAGGTTATTTACTATAAACCTTCCTGACCCAGCAAAATTTGGATCAAGCTTATCATCCTCCACATTCTTGTCATAATGGTTTACGCCGTGTGAATTCGCGTGCCATATAGAAACTACAGCGTTTTGTATTGGCAAACAGTTTACATCAGTAACTCTACCCACTATGCTTATTAATTCTCCTGTTGCGCTATTTGGAGAACCGGGTTTTCTTCTTAAGTTATTTGAAGAGTTAAAGCTTTTTGGTTTTGTATCAAGATCATAAATCTCTGGGGTTTCAATACAGTTGAGCAAAATAGGATCGGCTGCAAATGATGACAACCCGAACACAGTCTGTATTAAAAGCGCTAATAAGATATTTTTCACTTTCATCTCGTTTATAATGCCTGCACTTGGATTATAGCGGTTTTTTTCTTTTGTTTAAAGATGTTGCTATTCCACATCAAGAACAACCATTAGCTCTTTAGGGCTTACATAACCCAGAGCATTTCTTGCTTGTTCGTCAAGCAGATCCAAATCTAAGCTTTTTTCATATAGGCCGAACACTTTATTACTCAACTTTTCCCTTTCAAAAGATATATTCTTCAGCAAAAGTTTATTGTACTCTATCTCTTTTTTTAAATCCATTAATGCTGATAAGCCACGTTTACCCGTAATCGTACTGATACTAAAATATAGTGTAAGAGAAGAAATGAGCAAAGCTGTACTTAAATACAGTAGCCTCTTCTTATTCCTAAATACAAACATCATACTTTTACATATGAGAAACTAAAAAAACGTATAACATGAAAAAGTGAACAAGAAACTAAGCACCCTAGTTACAGCTTAGAATCCTTTTACCGCAAGCCAAGCCCGGATATACAACTGACATACAGTATTCTAGCCACGTTGTCTCAAGGCAACCAATAATCCCCTTGCATAATCAATTTATGACTGATACTCAAGAACCCTGGCGAGCTTTACACCTTGGCTTTACTTTATTTATAACGTAAATTTTACCACTCCTTCTCACAACTTTACAGTTTTTATCTCTGCTGCGATGGGACTTTAGTGAGCCTTTAACTTTCATAACTATACGAAAACCAAACTATTTTATATTATGGTTACTTACAAAGAGTTAGTCAATTGATAAATTTATCACATTCTATTAAAATATTGTATAATCGTTGCTGACACTTCCTCGATCGACTTTTGCGTTACATCGATAATTGGCCAATTGTTTTGTTTAAAAAGTTCCTCTGCTTTTTTAATTTCCTTTTCTACTTTCTTAGGGTCAGCGTATACATTATTATTTTCGTTGTTAATTGAAGTAAGTCTATTTTTGCGTATTTCCACCAGCCTACTTGCATCTATTGTTAGCCCTATTGTTAGCTTATTCTCTAACTTTGTTAAATCAACATAAAAGGGTATCTCACTAACAAAAGGAATATTTGCAACCCTATAGCCCCGATAAGCTAAATACATACTGGTGGGAGACTTTGATGTACGCGAAACTCCAATCAAGATTATGTCTGCCTTGTCAATATCTTGAATATTTTGTCCGTCATCATGATTAATAGTGTAGTTTATTGCCTCAATACGCTGAAAATACTCATTATTTATCTCAGTATGCAAGTCAAGCTTTTCGTCTTTTTCAATTTCAAGATAGGAAGAAATTTCTCTAATGATATGTGATAATATTGCTCGATAGGGAATTTCCAATTTTATACAATTACCTTTTAAATATTTTCTTAGTTCATCATCAGTAATAGTACATATAACAAAGTGATGCTCATCACTTTTCTTATTGATTTCCTCCAAAATTCTATCAATTTGTTCTTCTTTTTTCACGAAAGACCAAACATATTCAATTGTTTCTACAGAACGAAAGTGTTTCAGAGCTGACTTTGCAACTGATATAACGGTTTCACCACTTGAATCTGATACTAAGTGTAGATTGAGCTTTTTAAAGGTCATATTTTATATAGTATTATACTATATAATAGTATGGACTCAAGCAACCTGCTACTGAAATTGCACAAACATTGTGATTTCAAGACTAGTTATGTGTCACCCAAGTAAGAACACACCATAAATTTGTTTAAACCTCCAGCTATAGGCAAAAAGTACTCTTGATTAATTTATCTATTACCAGCGAGATTTGGTATAAGATAGAAAATTAGATAGACTTTGTAGTGCGATATAAAATAACGATAGAGTATAACGGTAGTAGTTTCTCTGGTTGGCAGAAACAACAACATTCTACTAACTCAATCCAGGAGACCATAGAAAATGCTATATTTAACTTCAATGGAGAGAAAGTCACTTTGCACTGCGGTGGCAGGACTGATGCAGGAGTTCACGCTTTAGGGCAAGTTGCTCATTTTGATATGGAGAGGGAATTTGAGCTTTACAGAATAAGGAATGCAATAAATTATCACTTAAAATCGATTCCCATAGTCGTGCTCAATGCAGAAGTTGTAGATGATGAGTTTCACGCGCGATTCTCAGCAAAAAAAAGACACTACGAATATAGAATAATTAACCGCTATGCTCCTACAGCTTTAGAAGCTGGTCATGTATGGCAAGTATTTAACCCACTTGACGTAAACATCATGCGTGAAGCAGCTAAACATCTTCTTGGAAAGCACAACCTTTCAAGTTTCCGCTCAAAAGACTGTCAAGCTGCAAATCCGGTAAGAACGATTGATGATATCGAGATAGCACAAAATGGGAGTCATATATACATCAAAATATCCGCTATTTCTTTTTTACATAATCAAGTGAGGATCATTGTCGGTACTTTGGTTGAATTTGGAAAAAACAAAACTAATCCACAAGAAATGCTAAATATATTAAATCAATGTAAAAGAAACGCTGCTGGAGTTACTGCACCACCTTGCGGTTTATATTTGGTAAAGATAGATTACTAACTTAAGTTCTCATTGGCATTACTATATATAATGCATTTGGATCATCTTCATCAGTGATAATTGTAGCACCATTGCCATCTGATAAGCTAAACTTACATTTATTTTTTATGCAGGATAAAACATCAAGCAAATAGCGTGAATTAAATCCTATTTCCATAGGAGCTTCATTATAATCTACCTCTATGGATTCAGTTGCATTACTGCACTCTTGGGAGTTTGAGTTTAGAGTTAATAATTTTTCTTGTAACGAAAACCTGATGGATTTTATTTTATCGGATACAACAACGGAAACCCGATCTATAACACTAGCTAGCTTGCCACTCTCGACAATCATTTGTTTATCCTGAGATGCCGGAATAACAGTTTTATAATCTGGAAAAGTTCCATCTATTAATTTTGATATTAAAATATACTCACCGCATGTGAATTTGATTTTTCTGTCTGAGAGCTTTATATTAGTTTCATTACAATCATCCAATACTTTCAGCAGTTCCATGACAGTTTTACGTGGAATTATCACACCAAATTCGCCGTTAATATTTTCAGGTTTATGCCTCTTTATACACGATAAACGGTGACCATCGGTTGCAACACAATACAGAAATTGCTCATCTGTATGCAAGTATATCCCATTTAAATTATATCTTGTATCATCTAGTGTTACAGCAAACTTCGTTTTAGTTAATAAGTCTACCAAATCTGCACTCAGTAGAGTAAAATCATATTTATGATCCCCTTCTTCAAGGACAGGAAAGTTATTTGAAACTACATTCGGTAGAGAAAAGTTTGCATTTCCGCAAGATATCAATAGTTTCCCTTGATCATTCATTCTGAAATTAATATCTGAATCAGTTGGCAACTTCTTCACTATGTCGTGTAAAGTATGTGCTGAGATTTTTACTTCTCCTTCCGCTGATACATTTGCAGCAAGTGAGGCAAATATTGAAATGTCAAGATCAGTAGCCTTTAATTTTATGCTGCCGTGTTGTGCTTTGATGTTTATACATGCTAAAACATCTATTGCGTTACGCCTTTCAACCACCCCGCTCACTCTGGATAGCGTATTTAAAAGACTTGCGCGACTCACGCTAAAACACATTTTTTCACATACAGCTTGCTCTTTGATTTCTACGTCTGCAACCTCTGACATACTAATTTTCAAAAATATATTTCAAATGATATCCACATTCTTTGTAAAGTAAAGTGCTATTTTACTGACAAACAGTGCTCGTTATATATTCACGTACAAGCATTTTTAAGCATAGGCCCAGCGGGCCTATGTGCATTGGGTGGTTAAAGGATCGAACAATAGGACTACAACCCCCGGTGTTGCTCAACGTTTTGATTGTTAAGATTTCCACTCGGCACACTACTTTCTGCAAACTTTTCAAATGCCTGTACTTTTAATGTAGGAATATTTCTCTCCTTAATATCTTGAAAATCTACAAAGTTAATCAGAGTGATTCCTCCATTTCCCAGTTTTTCTTTAAAATCACCATTGTGAACTTTAAAAAAGTTTTTTATACCAGCAAATGTCATAGTTTCGAAGTCACGTTCATAATGTGTTGATAAAGCATCAACTAATGGTCTGTGGATTATGCAGAAAAATCTCATAAAAAAGGCAGAACAGAATTGGACTATGGCTATACCTAATTGGGCTTTAACTATATCTCAACTTGATATTTTTTTCCCTGGTAGATTAAAAATCGGGTTGAATTAAAAAATTCGGTTTAACACACTTTTTTAAACCATACGCGTCAAGCTAAGGAAAGAAGATGTGAAAGAGAACAGAATAATAAGGTAT
>NZ_JAHDJT010000048.1 GCF_023661085.1 Wolbachia pipientis | reverse complement strand
TCATTATACTCTTTTTAAGAATGTTCGTACAGCCATACGCGTCAAGTTAAGGAAAAGTGACATAAGGAGGGAAGAAGATGATATAAAAAACTATTTAAATATTAAGTAGTTAAGTTAATAATTTATCTTATTTTAGGTAAGAATTTCCTAAAAAATAAATGAAACAAATAAGACATCCTCTTTAAATGTTGCTATATTTGGCAGCATTTCCTTAACTTGACGCGTATGGTTCGTACAGCTGTGTGCTTGACACTGGAATGACACCATTTGTTATAAACTCACTTTTACTATATGATTACTTTTCTTAGACCATCTTGTCTATCTCATTTTACCATTCCGCTGAACAGATACATACCCAATTTATGGTAAGAAACTTTCAGGAGAAACGCTTGGAAGTTACATGACAAAGTAAAAACACAGGTGCTACATGTATGGTGTGCCCGGTAGGATTCGAACCTACGACCCACAGCTTAGAAGGCTGTTGCTCTATCCAGCTGAGCTACGGGCACCAATGTATATAAAATGCTTCTTAACACGTATGAAGTCAAGGCATTTCATGTAAATACGATGTTTATCTTGCAAGACCTTATCGTTCCAGCATAGATGCAACTTTTCTGTGTTTTATGGTCAAGGTGACAGAGTTTAAAAAATAAGTTATTTTTATTCTTTAATAAAAAACAGCCCATGGGTATTAAAATTGCACCTTCTATACTTTCAGCAGACTTTGCAAAGTTAGGGGAAGAAGTAAGAAAAATTAGCGATTTAGGTGTAGATTATATACACATAGACGTTATGGATGGAAACTTCGTTCCGAATATTACAATTGGTCCGAGTGTTATTTCTGCAATACGTAAGTATAGCAATCTTCCTTTCGATGTACACTTAATGGTTAAATCTCCTGGTAACCATATTGAAAGCTTTATAAATGCTGGTGCTGATATTATCACTATACATGCAGAAGCAGAGATACACCTTGAGAGACTGGTTAGGAAAATAAAGTCATACAAAAACGTAAACGATACAAAAAAAACAATTCAAGTTGGAGTTTCGATCGTTCCTTCAACTCCTCCAAGTGTGCTTGAGTATATAATACATGAACTAGATATTGTGCTGATTATGACAGTCAACCCTGGATTTGGGGGACAAAAGTTTATCCATTCGCAGCTACACAAGGTATCTGTTGTAAAGAAGATGATAGAAGAGCGTAATCTTAAAACGCAGATTTCAGTGGATGGTGGAGTGAGCGCCCTAAACGCAGCCGATATAACAAAAGCAGGTGCAGATATCTTGGTCGCTGGATCAGCAATATTTAGAACTGAAAATATAAAGAAAGCTGTGAACGATCTTAAAAACCCGCTGCTATAGCTGCCTAAACCTCTAGTTGAGAGACAAATCAGTAACTGATATCATCTCGGCACCTGGGTACTAGGGTGAAGGAGGTAATACAAGAAATCTACTAGATCTCTTGCATTACCTGCTTTCTGGTGGTAATTTCTACGTCAAAACTTGCTTCCGCCCCTCAAATACTTCAAGTATTCTGCAGTTGCGCTTCTCCTAAAAATTCCTTACCATAAATTGATAATACAAGTCTCAATAAAAGCCCGATGATGAATCATCACTACCAAATTGTGGTCTGTTACTCCTGTTACTGAAGCCAGAACGAGGGCGAGTAGGTCTCTTACGATGCCCAGGTTTTCTATTGAATGAACTATTATGATAATCCCTATCACTTGAACCATCTTTCTTTTCTTCATTATAGAGCTCGCCTTCAAAAAATTCGCCTGTCTCTTGATCAACGCGACGCCTTGACAATTTTGGGTATCCACCTTTTTCAAAATCAATTACCAACGCTTTGAAAACATCGCCCTGTTTAAGTATATCCTCAATAGACTCTATGTGCTGATTAGCCACTTCACTTATGTGCATTTTTCCTTTCCTTCCATTGAGAAATTCAAGCTCCACAATAGACTTATCTATTTTGATAACCTTGGCATCAACTATGGCACCTTGCTCTAGTTCTGTTATTGAATCAATCAACATATTTTTTGCAATTTCAGCTTCAGTGCTACTCACGGCAAACACAGAAACCTTGCCGTCATCCCCTATCTCAATTTTTGCATTACTTCTTTCACACACACTGCGTATATTTTTTCCTTTAGCACCAATAGCTGCGGAAATCTTATCTTTATCTATGTAAAATGACACCATTCTTGGTGCATGACTTTTCACGTCATCGCTATGTTCTGAAATCACTGCATTCATTTTTTCTAAGATATGCAACCTTCCAGCTTTTGCTTGTTCTAGAGACTTTTCAACAATTTCAAAACTTATACCAGAAATTTTCATATCCATTTGCAGTGCCGTAATTCCTTCACTAGTTCCTGCTACTTTAAAGTCCATATCGCCAAGATAATCTTCATCACCCAGGATATCAGAAAGTATTGTATACTCATCTTTATCTTTGATGAGGCCCATAGCAATTCCAGCAACGGGAGCACTTATTGGCACGCCTGTATCCATTAAGGCAAGGGAGGTACCGCAAACTGTTGCCATAGAAGAAGAACCATCTGATTCCATAATTTCAGATACTACTCTTATTGTATAAGGAAATTCGGACTTATCAGGTAAAACAGGATGAATTGCTTTCCAGGCAAGTTTACCATGACCTATTTCCCTTCTTCCTGGTGCACGTATGGCAGAAGCCTCTCCAACAGCAAATGAAGGAAAATTGTAATGCAACATGAAATGCTCGCGCCTATCGCCTTCAATGTCATCTACAATTTGCTCGTCTTGTGTAGTACCAAGAGCAGTAACAACCAGCGCCTGAGTACTACCTCTTGTAAATAATGCAGAACCATGGGTTCTGGATAAAATGTCAACTTCAACTTCTATCTGACGTATTTCATCGTGCTTACGACCGTCTATCCTCATACCTTTCTTTTTAATTATCTCGCGCACTAAGGATCTTTCAAAGCTTTTTATTGCATATGTAATGAGCTTCTCATCTTTTCCAGCTTCCTTAAGAGTGTTTAATATATCACCTCTGAGCGCTTCTAAAGTTTGAGCTCGCTGTTGTTTTACTGTTTGTGAATATGCGTTTTCAAAATCTTTACTGTACTTTTCAAGATCCTGCATTATGTCTGACATATCAATAGGAGCGAAGCTCTCAGGTTTCTTGCCAATTGTGTCAGCAAACTCTTTTATAAGCTTAATGACGGGTTGAAGGTGTTCATGACCAAATTTTATTGCGCTTAGAACATTTTCTTCAGAAAGTTCCTTTACCTCTGATTCAACCATCAAAATTGAGTGCTCGTCACCAGATAAAAACAGATCTAAGCTGCTTGTTTTCATCTCTTGAACAGAAGGGTTGAGTACATAGTTGTCATTTTCATCACAACCAACCAAAGCTCCAGCTATGGTAGAGTAAAAAGGAACACCAGAAATTGCAAGGGCTGCAACAGTACCAATCAATGCTGGCACTTCAGGAGGGTTGACCGTATCATAAGTTAATAAATTGCACACCACGCTGACTTCATCGTGAAAACCTTCTGGGAATAGAGGTCTTATACTTCTATCTATTACCCTTGAAATTAGAGTTTCCCTATCAGATGGCTTACCTTCTCTTTTAAAAAAGCCACCGGGAATCTTGCCCATGGCATAGCTTTTTGCAATAAATTGTACATTTAGAGGCAGGAAATCAACATTTTCTTCCTTCTTTTTACGTACAACAGTTACTAAAATGGAAGTATCCCCATAATTTACAACCACTGAACCATCAGCTTGACGTGCTATTTTTCCAGTTTCTAAAGATAAGGTACGACCACCCCAGTCTATAGATTTTTTTATAATTTCAAACATACAAAATTCCTCGATTATTTTCTAATGCCTAACTTCTCTATTAACTCCTGATAGGCCTGATTACCAAACTTACGCTTTATATAATTTAAGTGTTTGCGTCTTCTACCTATTAGTATAAGTAAACCACGCTTAGAGTGATGGTCATGCTTGTGCACTTTAAAGTGCTCAGTTAAGTTACTGATCCTTTCGGTTAAAATAGCACATTGTACAAAAGATGAACCTGTGTCATTTTCTTTAATTGCATATACATTTATCAAATTCTTTTTCTTTTCTGATGTTATTGACATCTAAACCTCATTTCAAACATTAAAAACACGGATAGGTTTTACACAACCATAAGTAAAACTGCAGATTGCAACGGGTACATTACCCACTATCGTACAAAAAATATCATAATTCTTTAAATTACGCAAGTTATTTAATACGATTTCCTGACCTTTTCTGATTTTCTCCGCTTCCTCTGCGGAAATTTCAACCTTGAACATTGATTTTAAAGCTGATGCGATGGGGATAATTTTATCTTTTTTTGTAAGCCGTTCGATTGTCACTGATTCGGTTTCTCTAAAACTGCCTACCATGATCCTTCTTAATTGTGTAATATGTCCAAAGCAATTTAACGCGATTCCAAGATCTCTTGCAATTGACCTCACATATACGCCACTACCGCACAGCATAGAAAAATCAGCACTGTTATTTATAGTATTAGCAGAGATCAATTTCAGTTCATATATTCGCACTAAGCGGGGCTTTATATTCGCTTTTTGCCCACTTCTTGCTAATTTATATGCCCTTGTCCCATTGATTTTTATTGCTGAGAATTGGGGAGGAGTTTGTGATATCTCACCAACAAAGTTCTTGATCGCGCAGTTTATTTGGTTATACTCAGGTTTCATGTTGCTAGCTTTAATAGTATCACCATCTAAATCGTCTGTGGTTTTTTGCTCTCCCCATTTTATTGTGAAATTGTATGCCTTTGAATCACAAGATAAGTATGGTATAGTTTTTGTCGCTTCACCAAGGGCAATTGGCAACACACCTGAAGCTAAGGGGTCAAGTGTTCCCAAATGACCAGCCTTTTTAATTCCAAAAATCTTCTTAACTTGCGCTACAGCTTGTGCAGAACTAATTCCTATTGCTTTGTCGAGATTAAGCCAACCATGTATCATATATCAACTGTACATGATTAATAGCAATTTAGGAGGCAACTCAGAATATACTTATTTTATTAAATTATTATAAAATTAAGGACTTGACTAACATGTGTTATTAGTATATATTTAAGTTTTTATTAGTCTTATTTTAAGAGGTTATTATGACTGTACAAACACAAGATCAAGGCATACAGAAGTACGCACGTATTGCAAAAACAACTCTACACATTGGGTTTACAGTTGCAGCTTTAGCAATAGCAGCAACTACTATTTATGCTGCTGCAAAAGGAGTGGCACTTTCTTCAACATTCCTAGCATATCTTGCTAACCCTTGGGCAATAGCAATAATAGCTTCTGTTGCTGCCGCATACCTCCTTATTGGAGCATATCAGCAACTGTTTCTAACGGAAGGAGCTAAGGGTCAAGATGGTAAGGATGGTGTAAATGGTAAAGATGCAGACTTCTCTGCTCTTCTTGGTGATGCTATAAAGATTGCTAAGATTGTTGAAAAAGAAGTTAAAGAGAAAGGCAGCCAAGTTAAGAAATTATATTTGGAGCTTTCAAGTGACAATCGCGAAGTATTGCTAGGTAAGAAAACGTGTGGAGAGCTATACGTGATCTTTAAAGACGAAAATGGCGGATACCAATCCAAAGCTCTTGCATATAATGTTGAAAATAATAATGTTATTGTAAAATCAGTTGGTGGTACAGAAGTAAATGATCTTGCTGCAGTAAAAAAAGCGTTGGGTGTGGATGAAAAAGCTGGTCTGCCAGCAGTTGCAGTAAGTAATAAAAGCCATGAAGCTTTAAAAGGCGACGTATCACCTAAATTACAAGAGGTTGCAGTAAATGCAGCTATATCTGAAGCGCTGAAAAAGTAAAGTTAATATTAAGGAGAGGTAGAAATGTTCTATCTCTTCCTTTTTCCTTTTACTTAGGCTTGTAAGGGCTAACATAGCCTGTTCAAGCCTTTAATTATACCCCCATCAAAATCTATCACCTATACTTTTTTTAAAAGATTTCATCCAAGACGTGAAATCAGAAGGCAGGTTATGCAAGAGATCTTTAAGTAAGTGACTTCAACTCTTCAGCGTATAAGCTCTCTAGCCCTACCTTATAGTTAGGATAAACTAGAGAGATGCCAAGATCTCTTTTAACTTTAACGTTGCTTACTTTTTTTGATCCTAAATAAAAACTCTGCGCACAGTCAGGCAAGGAAGAAACCTCCGCTGGCTCTGGAGCACTAACATTCAGAAGTTTTGCCGCGTATGCTACCACTTCGGATTGTGTAGCGGGCAAGTCATCCGCACAATTGTATATTTCACCGGGTTTTATGCTTTGCATGGAAGAAAATAGAATATTCAATATATCTTCAACATGAATACGAGAGAAAAAATGCCCTTCTTTTCGCACATTTCTTGCTTTACTTAGTTGTAAATCAACCAATACGTTTCTTCCGGGGCCGTATATTCCAGCCAAACGAAAAACATGAACAGGTAAATTGCTATTTAGCCATTTCTTTTCAGATCTAAGGCGCTTCTCTCCTCTGTTTTCTACAGGTTTTGTTTCAGATTCTTCTGTAACCCAATTACCAGCGTGGTCGCCATAGACACTAGTTGCAGATAGATAACCAAGCCATTTGACATTTTGAAAGTAATGACCATATCTCTCCAGCACATCATCACCATCTGGCGGGATGGAAATTAAAATATGTGTTACGTCTTGAAACGTATCTTTGCTCACTTCATTGTAATTAAAGAGATTAACACTTCGTATGCCTTGATTTCTTGAAGTGCCGCTGACTTTCCAACCTAAATTCAGCAACTTTTGTAATAGAAACCTAGCTACATACCCATAACCGAAGCAAAACAAGTGCATGAAAATTAGTTTTTGAAATTTTTTTTAATAAATTCTACACCCAATCTTATACCTTCTTCATTGATAATGTGGCCCAATGCATGAATTGGGTGCCCCTCAACGTTTATTCCATTTTCCTTCAGAGCTTTAACTGCCAAGTCAAGAGAAGAAAAAGGCACTACATCGTCAGCATCACCGTGGATAATGCACATGTTGGGCTTTGATTTGATCTCTGGTGCAACTTTTGAAGGCGAAAGAAACCTACCAGAATATGCAACAACTGATGCACAAGACTGAGAGCGGGTAAGAGCTGTGTGTATTGCAAGCATTGCCCCTTGGGAAAACCCAATCAAAGAAAGCTGTGCATCATTTAAGCTAAGCTCTTTTAACTTCGTATCAATAAAATGATTTACTATCGATGCGGCACTTTTTACTCCATTATATAGCACCTCTTCACTGCGATCCTCTAAGCTGAACCATTGATAACCATCACCTATTTCCCTTTCAAATGGAGCATTTGGTGCTATAAAACATGAATCAGGTAAAGATTTGCTCATAACTTTAGCAAGGTGAACAAAGTTATCACCGCTTGATCCCCAGCCATGTAAGCAAACAATTAAATTTTTCTTATTTCCACTCTCACAAATTTCTGGACCGTTAAGTTCAATCATTTTTTTTCTTTTTGCGTTTATACCTTTATTTAACACTGATTTTTGAATTTGTAAAAACTATATTGTTCCATTATAAAGAGAAAAGGAAACCACGTTAATTGTTTGTGCAGGGATTTATTTAGGTATATATTTTAGTTTATTTAGCAAAAGCCATGAGCATTGATGATAGAGTAGTTTTTAAGATTTACAAACCAACAAGAACTGCAACACAATCTGGCTTAGGTAATACTCACTTTTGGCACCTAAGAACTGAACCTGATCCTTACTATATTGAACCTCTGATGGGATGGGTTGGCTCAAAAAGCCCCAAAAAACAAATTGTATTAAAGTTTGACTCCCTTGAAAAAGCAGTATTCTACGCAAAAAGACGCAATGCTAAATATATAATTGAAATGCCAAAAGACATTAAGAGACGCCCAAAGTCTTACGCGAGTAATTTCATACCTAAATAAGTTCTGTTGTAGAACATAGGCTTCACAGATGCTCCTACTATACGAAAACTGTGTCGTCCAAGTAGCATAGAAACAGAGCAAAAAAACTACTTGACAAATCCCAACAATTTCATTATTATAGTAACAAGGGTATTTCTGACTCAAAACTTGTTTTTGATCTGCAGGCTCAATGACAAAATTCAGTAAAAAACTCAGGGTATTTTTTGGCGGATTGTATCAAATTATAGCGGCTGCATGTCTTTTTCATTTTTTCTACATTCAGCCAAATCGCGCTTGAACTAAGCGTCAGCAAATTATTATAGCGCCAATTTAAAGTATTATAGAGTCAAAACTCGCCACTCGAGATTTCTTTGTCTTTTTCTTCGTTTGGTAAATTTCTTAATACTTATAGCTAAAGCAGTTTAAAAGACTGTGAAGGGTGTCATTCCAGCGCGTGACGCTGGAATCTAGGAAAGTTTGCTTGTAAGCAAGCAAACTAATTTTGTAAACATAGAAAGCAGCTAATCTTAATTTAAAACGCAACATTTTAATTATTATGGAAAGACCGGATCCCAGTGTCGGGGCACTGGGATGACAGAAGGAGGGGCTACTTGGATGACACCGCCACAAAGTGAACCAGTGTCAGCTACTTTGATAACAAGAAAAGGGCACTGTATTTATAACCATACGCATCAAGTTAAGAGATTGTGAGCAAATTTAGAGAAGTTAGGGTTGA
The DNA here is from genome assembly GCF_023661085.1 of Wolbachia pipientis. Lineage (GTDB taxonomy): Bacteria > Pseudomonadota > Alphaproteobacteria > Rickettsiales > Anaplasmataceae > Wolbachia. The sequence continues at coordinate 11 of NZ_JAHDJT010000048.1, read as the reverse complement.
TACCCTAGTTT